>NZ_JAYFEQ010000746.1:0-6094 GCF_055795085.1 Phormidium sp. CCY1219
CGGGGGACCGGGGGTCAGTCGCTCGGCTTATATCCCCACGGATAAATCCGGGGGCTTTACGCCGATTCTCGGTAAAATCAGCATGGCATCGCCAAATGAATAGAAGCGATAGTTGTGGGCGATCGCCTCGCGATATAAATCCAGCAGGCGAGTTCGCCCCACCAAGGCACTCACCAACATCAGCAAACTCGATCGCGGTAAGTGGAAATTGGTAATCAATCCATCCACCACCCGCCATTGATAGCCGGGGTAGATAAATAAATCGGTTTTGCCGCAAAACGCTTCGAGTTTTCCCGTCGCCGCCCCTGCGCCCTCGAGGGATCGCACCACTGTGGTTCCCACCGCGATCGTCCGCCCGCCGTTTGCTTTCGTCTGGCGGATTTTTTCCACCGTTTCTTGCGGTACCTGCACCCACTCTTCATGCATCACGTGATGGGTCACATCTTCTACCTCCACCGGTCGAAAGGTTCCCACCCCCACATGCAAGGTGACGAAACTGCACTGAATTCCTTTTTCCGCCAACCGTTTGAATAACTCATCGGTAAAGTGCAATCCCGCCGTGGGCGCTGCGGCGGATCCGGTTTTTTCAGCATACACGGTTTGATATTGCTCAGGTGACGCCTGGGAAGCGGTGACGTAAGGCGGAAATGGCACCTGCCCATAGGCTGGCAACAAGTCCATCAGATCCGCCCCTGAGGGCACTTCAAACTGGAGAAATCTTCCCCCTGTGGCCTCATGGGTTGCCAGTACCTTGGCTTTTAACAGATTCTCCTGGGGGAATTGTGCCCCTTCGGTGAGCCGATCCGAGGGTGCAAATAAAATTTGCGACCCAGGTTTCAAGCGTCTGCCCGGTTTGACTAATGCCAACCAGGTATTGTCCGGTTGCGGTTCGAGGAGCAATACTTCTACCGGCGCACCGGTGGATTTGTGCCCGTAGAGTCGCGCGGGCATTACCCGGGTGTTGTTGAGTACCAGCAAGTCCCCAGGTTTGAGCCATGCGGGCAAATCCCGAAACCTTTGGTGATGGTGGGAGTTGGGGGAAGAAACGACCAATAAGCGAGAGCTATCCCGGGGAACTGCGGGATTCTGCGCGATTTTTTCTTCGGGGAGGTGGTAGTCATAGGCGCTTAAGCGGCGGTCTTCTTCTCTATCCTGGGTAGACTCCCCCCCGCCTGATGTGCCTAACGCCGGAACCGCCTCCCTGTGCGTACCCGATTGGCGCGCGATCGCGTTTCCTTCGCCTTCGACTCCATCTCGATGGTTACTAAACATTCTTTGTATCCCAACACCGGATTTTTTACGGGTTTGACAGTTAAATTGTAAATCTTATCATAAAGTGGGTAAACTGTTATCCAGGGTTAAGTGGTAAAAATAGTAAGAAAATAACCTCGGTGGATGAGGAATCTTACCCGGATGGGTTATGGTAATTCAGAATACATCGGTTGTCGGCTGTAAGTTGTTCCCTGTGTGGGGAAAATTGGGTAAACCTCCCCATGAAACTTGCGGGAATTTACCCATGTGGGATAACCCTCACGATCGCAACAATAGAAATAGATTATCTAAAAGGCAACGGGAGAAATTGTCAACTCGCTCATATCCGGTCAGCAAGAACAAATTTTCCCTTTCGTCAATCGTTGTTAGGAAAACCCCAGACTTGCCCAATCGGCGATCGCTACCTCTAAGGCCAATTTGTAAGGGTTTTTGATGTTTGAAGCAGATCTCAGCAATAGAGCAAAGGGTTAAAGCACTCTAACACTCCAAACCCCACAAATGCTGGTTCATAAGGATGCGATCGCCACTCCCTGTAGCAACATTTCCAGAACTAGACCCCCGATGCGCTCAGTGGAACTGTCCAATGCGTTTACATGGCGCGAGGGTGACGGGGGTTCCGTAGAAAGTCTGGACTCGAACCCCCTTTAACCGTGGGTTTTTAGCCATTATTGTCCAATTATTCGGGAATACAGAACATGGAGTATCTCTATCATCTGGCTAATGCCAGTCTTACCCTGAGAGTTGCGGAATATCTGAATCATTCTGCCATGTTTCCGGTTCGCTTTCTCACCGTCATCCATCAAATTGACGGGTGGATCGTGCGGATTAAAATGAATCGCTGTCTGGATCCTTACGAACATGGAAACTTTCAGGCGTTTATGAATGAACTGGGGATTCCTTGTCAACCGTCTATCCGCTTGCAAATGGCGCTGTGGTGCCTCGAAAGCGGACAATCGCCGATTGAAGTGATGCGGCGCTATCAGGTGGCGGTGGTGTCCCACGGAAATCCCGAACGGGGCGAAATCGAGGAATTTCGCCAACAATTTGTCAAGGGATTGGGATATTGCCCCGAAACTTTGGCGTGAAAATCCGATTTTGAAACCCTGGATTTAAAAGAAGTTATTAGGTTAAGAATTGACCCCTGGTAATTTGGATTAAGCGCTCGATAAGTCGAAAGCGGCGGCAATGTAATGGTGGAGGATGAGTCGATAGTTTTCCAGGAGAATGGGTTGAGCGATCGCCACCGGGAGTGGGGGAACCAGTCGATCGCCTTCTAGGGAAACCCGAGGCGGAAGCGGGCGATCGCCCGGGGGGGATTCCTCGCTTCGGCATTGAACCAAAGCCACATCGAAGCGACAAGGGAATTCGGAGAACTCCGGATTTTCGGCTAAAAATAACTGGGCCGCTTGCACCAGTTTCGCTTGCTTGTGGGGCGAAATTGCTAACAAACCCCCAGCATCCCAATTGCCGCGAGAGCGAGTTTTCACTTCTACAAAGGCTAATACAGAAGAACTGCGATCGGCAACCGACAAGTGAGGGGTCTCGCCCCTCTTGTCAGTTGCTTTTTTTTGTGATATAGAGCCAGAGCGAGCGATCAGATCCAGTTCGCCCCACCGACAACGCCAGCGTTGCGCCACAATTTGCCAATTCTGACAGCGCAACCAGTGAGCCACCAACGCTTCGCCCAAGACTCCCACAGGAATTGGGCGATCGCGCTGAGAAGAAGACGAAGAAGACGAAGAACCCGACATGGGCATGACAACCGCTTTTCGCGACACTACCTGGTAAGATTACGCTATAGAGTGTGTTTCGTATAGTAAGCAACAATTATCCTGCATCCAACACCAAAGTTCGCCCGTGAGGCAACTGAGAGATCGGGATAGCGTTTTCCAAGGCCATTAAAACTTATGAACGATCGGTTTTGCAATTCAATTTGGACGCGAGTATTCAGCATCCTGTTATCCGGGGCAATATGGATAACAGGAGTTAGCGCGATCGCGGCGATCGCCGGGATATCTGCCCCACCCGCCCTCGCCAACGACTACAACAAAGAAGCCCTGGTTGGGGTGGATTTTTCCACCCGGGATCTGAAAGATTCCACCTTTACCAAATCCGCCATCCGCAATAGCGACTTCAGCAACATTGACGCGCGCGGCGTCAGCTTTTTCGGCGCTAGCTTCAATAAAGTCAACTTAGAAGGAGCGAACTTAAGCAACGCCACCCTGGATATGGCGCGCTTTAGAGAGAGCAACTTAACCAACGCCATTCTCGAAGGAGCCTTTGCTTATAACTCCCGCTTTGAAAATGTCATCATTGACGGCGCAGACTTTACCGACGTTCTCCTGCGCGATGACGCCATCAAAGTTCTGTGTGAAGTGGCCAAAGGTACCAACCCCGTCACCGGGCGCAACACCCGCGATACCCTATACTGCGACTGATAAAATCAGCCTAGGGCGGGCAAATCGGATTCGGCGTTTCCCGCTCATGCGGGGAACGAGTTCATGCCCGAGTGCGAGCTAGAAGCGCGCACTCCCCAACAGGATGCGGTGAGGCAATTTAACCCCTTGTAGAGATGGGATTTATCGCGTCTCTACGGGGGTAACACACTGAGGGGTAATGGGTGATTATTCCCCATATCCCATTGACAGCCAATTATAAAGATTCACCTGTCGTTCGCGATCGAGTTCCTGAATCCGGGCTTTTTCGGCATAGATTTGCTGTTGATAATATTTTGCCCGTTCCGGGTCGTTTTCCCAATCCGTTTCCCGCCACAGTTGCAGGGACATTTGCGATCGCTTTTCGCACATTACTCGCTCCAGACAAGCGATCGCCCCCTTAATCATCAAAGGAGTATTGAGCAAATCCCGCTCGCTTTTTTCATTCAACAAAAACAACTCAGACAGCTTTGGCATTTCTGGGTTGAACTGCAAAAACCGCTCTTGCACCTTAGACAGCAAATCCGCCGGATCCGCCACCTCAGATTCAACCGCCGCAATTTGCTGCCATAAAAACCGATGATGGGACAAACTAAAATCCAAATCGCGTTCCCACATTTCGGTAAGAATCAATTCGCGATAGTGGGGACAGTGGAGATAAAGACGCAGCAATAAAGATTCAGCGATATCGAGCAAAGAGAGATCGGAGGTTAAAGGCAATTTCACCGAATCGCGATCGCCTTCATGGATCCCTTTGCGCCGGGGGCGATTGATTTGCTTGAGCAAATCTTGCGCTCTTAACGCCACCAAAGTGCTATTTCCCTGACTGAGCAGTTCCGCACAGCGATTCACATAATACATCCGCAAATCGCGAGAGACAATTGGACTGAGCAGTTTGACCATTTCGAGCGCCACTTGCTGATAAGACGTCGGTTGTTGGAGATTTTGCCCTGCTAAAAGTTGCTGTATGCGCCAATCCAACCAGAAAGGTGCCTCAGCGAGCAATTGACGATAAGGTTCCCCAGAGTTGGTGGTTTTGAGAAATTCATCTGCATCCTTCCCATCGGGAATATGGAGAATTCGCAATTGCACCTGACCTTTAAATGCCAGATCGGCAATGGAGTCGATCGCCCGTTGGGCGGCGGTGGTGCCGGCTGCATCTGCATCGAAATTGAGCACCACCTGCTTGGAGTCGGTATAGCGCAGCAGTTGGCGCACCTGGTCCGCACTCAGAGCAGTGCCTAGAGAGGCAACCGTCTGGGTAATGCCCGCCGCATGAAGGGAGATCGCGTCAAAATACCCTTCCACCACCACCGCTTGGTCTTCTTTAGCGATCGCTCCTTTCGCTTTATCTAAGGCAAATAACATTTTCCCCTTATCGAACAATTCGGTTTCCGGGGAATTGAGATATTTCGGTTGTTCGTCTCCCAGAGTTCTCCCGCCAAACCCGATGGTTCGTCCTTGGGCATCATTAATCGGAATCATCAACCGATCGCGGAAGCGATCGTAATAACTCCCGCCACCTTTGCGCTGTTTGATCAACCCTGCCTTTTCCACCAATTGGGCCGAGAAACCCTTTTGTTCCACCAAATAGCCGTAAAGACTTTCCCATCCGGCGGGGGCATACCCGAGTTGAAACCCTTGGATCGTCTCTTCGCTTAACTGTCGTTGCGCCTGGAGATAGTCTAGGGCCGCAAGTCCTTCCGGTTGACGCAGGGCATGTTCGAAAAAACTGCGGGCGATCGCTACAATCTCGTAGAGGCGATCTCGCAGGGACAACTGACGCTCTAACTCCTGACGCTGTTCGGGTTCGAGGGTTTTCACCGGCACCTGATAGCGCCGCGCCAGGTCCAATACCACATCCGCAAACGATTGCTGGCGGATTTCCATCAAAAATTTAATCGCATTCCCTCCCGCCTGACACCCGAAACAGTAATACAGTTGCTTGGCGCTACTGACGCTGAAACTCGGCGACTTTTCATCGTGAAACGGGCACAACCCGACAAAATCTTTGCCTTGTTTTTTCAGTACCACATACTCCGACACCACATCGTAGATGTCGGCGCGTTGCTTCACTTCGTCGATGGTATCGGGGTGCAGGTGCGGAACCTTCATAATGCGGGTGCTATAGCCTTTCTCAGATTGATATGGTACGTAGCCGAATAGTCATTACTGCTCCGAGGTGAAAAATTCTCTACCTTACCCATATGAAAATATTATAACTATGGCGCGCTCGCGATAGGTTTTTTCACCGATGGGGCGCTACAGGATAAATAACTATCCCGCTCATCGGGATAGTTTTTTCCCATCCCTGGAATTGGACTAGGGATAAATAACCATTGCGCTAATCCCTATGTTTTTTCCCATGCCTGGAATTGGACTAGGGA
>NZ_JAYFEQ010000747.1:0-211 GCF_055795085.1 Phormidium sp. CCY1219
TTATTCAACACACTGGCTTAACCCTTTTAGACCTGTAAAATGTTGAATTTCGAGAGCTACAGGCTGGCACGCACCCGCAGGTCGGAACTTTAACTCTTACCCCTAACGGCTACCAAACTTAGATTAGTCTGGTCTTCTGGTCAGGTGAGCTTGGGAAAATATTCGAGCGTAGCAAGAATAAAGTCTTACCAAGCCCTTCCCTTTAGGGATG
>NZ_JAYFEQ010000748.1:0-232 GCF_055795085.1 Phormidium sp. CCY1219
AGTTTTCCATCGGATTGTAAAGATTTTGTAAAGAATTGTGAAATTCTCTTAACCTTTAGTTTTCCGAGGTTTTCGGGGGGCTATTTTGTATCGGTTTATACCGTTTTGTTTCGGCCAACCATCAGACTTACCATCCTCTGGGGGGTCAGCCTCGGGGGCTGTGTTCCTTGCCCCGCTTACGTTTCGGGCATTTATCCTCCACTTTTGCGGGAACGAATCGCACAGAGATTAT
>NZ_JAYFEQ010000749.1:0-202 GCF_055795085.1 Phormidium sp. CCY1219
ATGTGGTCTACTTCCATAATGTCTTCTTCCTTGAAATAATGTCCGCAGTGGGTACACTTCCCTTTTTGTTTCTTCAAAAGCTTCGATACTCTCGTTGGAACACCGGGTTGTTTCCCCATTCTTGTACTCCAGTATTTGAGATTGCCGTCATATGGACTGGCCTCACCTTTGACTTTAACGTGTCTGACAATTGGAGTCTCGG
>NZ_JAYFEQ010000750.1:0-302 GCF_055795085.1 Phormidium sp. CCY1219
TCCTGTTTTGTTGGGATGTCTTCGGTTTCCCCATTTGGTTAACTTCCAGTATAACGAGTTATCCATTTGAGAGAAGACTTCCTTGGACACTACTGTTGAGTAATAGTTGCTCCACCCTCTAATGACCGGGTTGAGGTGTTTTATTAACCCCTCTTGCGGTACTGCTCTGTGGGAGTCTACTATTTCCTTAAGTTTTTCGTAGTGGGTTTTGATAGCTTTTTTGCCGGGTTTGATGATGGTTTTGAAGCCTAGTGGATTGCCATGCGTGTCCTTTCCGGTCTTATATTTTCCGACTTGATATT
>NZ_JAYFEQ010000751.1:0-207 GCF_055795085.1 Phormidium sp. CCY1219
TCATTGCGGGCGCGAATCATTGGCGAGTGTGGATATCCCATTGCATCCCTGTGGGTTGACAGTTCACAGAGTCAAAAGAGGCGTCACTCTCCGGTTCCGGTCTGTGGGCAGATGACGGATCCACAATACGCAATTAAAGCATTGCTTTTAAGCTTTGCCCCCATTATGAATATATTTTATCCCATCCCCCTGCTTTTGTCAATTTTT
>NZ_JAYFEQ010000752.1:0-455 GCF_055795085.1 Phormidium sp. CCY1219
TAGATGCAGATATTGCAAAATGCTTCGACCGAATTAACCATGATTACTTGCTGTCCAAACTAGATTGTCCATCCGTGTTCAAACGGAGAATTAAACAATGGCTCAAAGCCGGAGTTTTGGAGAATGGCGTATTTGAGGCAACAGAGTCAGGAACCCCACAAGGTGGAGTCATTAGCCCACTCCTGGCCAATATTGCCTTACACGGGATGATAAATTCGGTAGTCAATGCCTTCCCTAAATCCAAATACATTGACGGAAAGCAAGATAAAAATTATCGTCCGAAAATCATTCGATACGCCGATGATTTCGTGGTACTTTCGCCGCACAAAGAAGTCATACTAAAAGCCCGCAACTGGATTGAACAATGGCTTAACGAAGTTGGATTAAAGCTCAAGCCCGAAAAGACAAGAATTTGTCATACCCAGGAATTATCGGAAGAAGGGGGAGAACCAGGT
>NZ_JAYFEQ010000753.1:0-230 GCF_055795085.1 Phormidium sp. CCY1219
TTGGATTAAAGCTCAAGCCCGAAAAGACAAGAATTTGTCATACCCAGGAATTATCGGAAGAAGGGGGAGAACCAGGTTTTGACTTTTTAGGTTTTAACATCCGCCATTACACAGTTGGCAAACACAAGGCCATAAAAATTGGTACAGGCGGAAGTTAAACTAAGCAATTCCGTCACCAGAACTGCTCGTCTTCAAAACCGGACTTGAGACTTTCACCTCATCCGGCTCCT
>NZ_JAYFEQ010000754.1:0-261 GCF_055795085.1 Phormidium sp. CCY1219
TCCCTAAAGTAATGTCCGCAGTGGTTACACTTCCCTTTTTGTCTCTTCAAGAGCTTCGATACTCTCGTTGGAACACCAGGTTGTTTGCCCATTCTTGTACTCCAGTATTTGAGATTGCCGTCGTATGGGCTGGCCTCGCCTTTGACTTTAACGTGTCTGACAATCGGAGTCTCAGCATGGAGTTGCAATTTGATTGGGTTTGATTCCGCTCGTGTTGCAAATACCCATTGCCGATTCCCTATTGCTTGCCAGTATTTCTTG
>NZ_JAYFEQ010000755.1:0-21907 GCF_055795085.1 Phormidium sp. CCY1219
GGGGGGAGAACTCCTCCCTACGCATAAATGACGAGGGTTTCCGTTCTCCCCCTTACCAACCCTAATTTCTGATGAAATTCTCGATTGTCATCACCACCTACAATCGCTTATCCTTTTTAAAGCGCGCCATTGACTCAGCACTGAACCAAACCGTGCCGTGCGAAGTGGTGGTAGCTGATGATGGGTCTACAGATGGAACCGAACAATACGTTTGCAGTTTGGGCGATCGCGTCACCTATCATCGCAATTTCGAGAATTTAGGTCACGCTGAGACCATGAATGCGGGGGTAAACCGGGCGAAAGGAGAGTGGATTAAGCCCTTAGATGACGATGACTATCTCGCGCCGAATTGCATCGCAGAAATGGAACGGGCGATCGCGGTGCATCCGGAGGCGGTTATCTGCTCTTGTCAAGCGGCGCAGGTGAATCTCCAGGAAGAAGAAATCAGTCACACCCGATCCATTGGAATCGGCAAAACCTGTTACATTCCCCAAGCCGATATCCACTATGGGATGTTATTAGAATTGCTCCCATTTGGCACTCCAGCGCAAGTCGCATTTCGGCGGGATGCATTCTGCCAAACCCGGGGGTGGGATTCCCAGTTGGATACCAACTGCGACGATATCGATTCCTGGATTGAAATTGCCCGATTTGGCGATGCGATGTTTCTCAATCAATGTTTGGCCTACCGCACCATTTGGCCCGACGCTTACAATGCAAAAATCCCCTTAAAAACGCGGTTAAAAACCAATATTATCATCAAAGAAAAGATTTATCAATACGTCAGCGATCGCCACCGCCAGGACATTCCCTCCCTAGACAGTATTCGCGCTTACCTGCACCTGCATTGGAGCCTAGTGGCACTCAAGCGTCGGCAAATCGCCCAAGCCTTACAACTGTTCTATCCCAGTTGCTTGTCCTGGGTTGCTTGGCAATTGTTAGTGCAAGCCATTTTAGCACGAAAAGGGAAAAAAAAGTCAGCCGTGCGGTTCATGCCATTTGAACCCGAGAAGGTTTAGCCGCAAAGCGCCCAGGGTGGGGAAAGGGAGGATGGGCAAAAGCCCACCCATCGCCTTAATAATGAGTGCCGGTTTTGCGGTAGTGAACCGCCGTTACGCGATCGCTATCCATAACACTGCCATTTTCCACCGTGGCATAAACCACCCAGTGATCGCCGCATTCCATGCGGTTTTGCACGACGCATTCCAAATAAGCCAGGGCGTCAGTGAGAATCGGACAACCGTTTTCCGCTTCTGCGGTATTTAAGCCGGCAAAGCGGTCTTCTCCGGGGGCAAAGCGCTTCATAAAGTGCTTGCGAAGTTGTTTTCCTTCTGCTAAAACATTCAGCACGAATTTATCTCCCGTGTGAGTGAGAGATTCCAACGCCCGGTCTTTCGCCACCGCCACGGTAATGCCCGGCGGGGTAAAGGTGGCTTGGGAAACCCAAGACGCCAACATCCCGGAAGTGACATCGCCGCGCTTAGCGGAGACCACACAGAGAGAGCCGACGATGCGACCCACGGCTTGAGCGGTGCGATCGCTCCCCGAGGCGGACATGGTAGAAGACTTGCTGGCGAGACGTTTCTGCGATCGCTTCAGGGCTTGGGCAAAATCGATCGCCGCCTCTTCGCAAGCTTGCAGAGTGACGTCAGTGGGGGTAAACTTCACCCGAATCGGTTCAAAGCCGAACTTATACCCCGCATCTTTCAACTTGCTTTCCAGCAGGTCGATCGCTTCGCCACTCCAGCCAAACGAACCAAACACCCCGGTGAGTTTATTTTTCGACACCGAATTAAGAATAATCCCCAACGCCGTTTGCACCTGAATCGGGGCGTGACCCCCCAGAGTCGGCGATCCGATAATAAACCCGTCGCATTTTTCCACCGCCGCTTGAATATCAGCGGTTTCCGCTTGTTCGCAGTTGAGAGATGTAACCGAAATCCCCGCTTTGGTCAAGCCTTTTTCGATCGCCTGTCCCAGAGTTGCCGTATTCCCATACGCCGAGGCATAAATCAACGCCACATTCAACCTTTGGGACTTTTGTTCCTCACTCCATTTGCGGTACAGTCCGCGCAATTCATTCATCCCATAGAGAACCAGCGGACCGTGACCCGGGGCGTATAGCTTAATCGACGGCAATTCCGCAATTTTATCCAACGCGGAAAGCACTTGACCGGCTTGTGCGGCGTGCAGACAATCGTAATAAAAGCGCCGATCTTCGCTGTAAATCGCCCACCCTTCATCAAAAATTTGGTCGCCGCACACATGGGCACAAAACAACTTATCGGTAAACAAAATGCGGGTTTTCGGGTCGTAAGTTAACAGACCATCGGGCCACTTCGGCGTCGGCGTGGTGATAAACTGCAATTGATGGCCTTTCCCTAAATCCAGGGTATCTTCCCCGCGCACCACCGTAATTTTCAGTTCCGTATTTTCAAAAAATTGCCGCAGGGCTAAAGCGGCGGGATTGGAACAGACAAAGGTAATCTGCGGGGCCAAATCCAACAAGGCTTTCAGGGTAACACCTCGGTTGGCGTTAAAATGGCCGAGAATCACATAATCGATGCGATTTAGCTCGATGCGCTTTTGCAAGGTGTCGAGATAATTTTCCGTGAACGATTCTCCGGGAGGGTCGATTAGGGCAATTTTATCGCCTTCAATTAAGAACGAATTGGCGGTGGTTCCTTTGGCGAGGGAATATTCGACTTCAAACTTCAGTCGATCCCAGGTGCGCGATCGCAGCACCTTGGTGTCTTCTTCCAAAAGGTACACCTGAACGTCTCTAGTTTTGGTTGGAGTTGTAACCATATGTGAGAAATGCGAGGGACGGCTTGACGGACAAAAAAGGGCACGAATGCCTCATTTCCCACTATTGTAAGCTGTGGTGGGTGGAATTGGTCGGTGGATTCGCGATCGCACAGTTCCCTCGGGAAGCAAAGGTGCAACTCATGCATCCTCCGTTTAAGGAGGCGGTAGAGACGCGATTCAGAAGCGTCTCTACGGCGATTGCGTGCCCTTGGAGCCTGGGAACGCGGAAATCAGGAAAACCAGACCGAGTGGGAAAAGAGCATCGCAGGCGGGCAATTGCGGGAAAATTAGTAATGATTGCCCACTTTGCGGTGGTGAACGGCGGGAAGGGCGTCTGGTTTAGAAACGCGACCCGCATCCACCTTGCTGTAAACGACCCAGTGATCGCTGCATTCCATGCGACTGAGGACCTCGCATTCGAGATAGGCGAGGGCTTCGCTGAGGATGGGAGAACCGTTGCTGGTGTTTTGCGTTTTCACCCCGGCGAAGCGATCCGCCCCGGGGGGGAAGCGCTTTAAGAAGTGGCGCATCAGGGATTGATAGTTATCCTCTTCCAATACATTGAGGACAAAACGATCGCCCACCTGCATTAGCGCTTCGATCGCCCGGTCTTTCGCCACGGCGATCGTCACCCCCAACGGTTCGAAACTCGCTTGCGTCACCCAAGACGCCAGCATCGCACTGCTGACATCTCCTTTGCGGGCGGTGATGATATACAGTCCGCCGCTGAGGCGTCCCAGGGCTTTATCCAACTCGCTATCCAGGGACTTCATTTGAGCGATCGCTTTTTTGCGGCTCAGCAATTGTCCCATATCGGTTCCCGCCTCATCGCAAAGCTGATAGGTCGCTTCCGTGGGGGTTTCCTTAATCGTAATATTGGGAAATCCGGGCTTGAGACCGAGTTCGTTGAACTTCACCGCCAGGGGATAGATGGATTGGTCGTTTCCGCCGCCGGATTCAAACAAGCCGATCGCCTGTTTGTCGTGAACCGAGGCCAAAATCGTGCTGAGCGCCGCTTCCGCCGTCGCCGCACCCACACCAGTCAGCGGAGGCGCGCCGATCGCGACTCCCGAGGCGATGCTGACCAATTCGCGCACTTCGGCGGTATCTGCGGATTTGAGATCCATCATTTCCACATTGACCCCGGTTTTGGTGATTCCGCGCGCGATCGCTTGGGAGAGGCGATCGCTATACCCGTAGTCCGACACGTAAAACACCGCCACCGTAGTTTGCGCCTTGGCTTGGGCTTGGCTCCAGCTCTTGTAGCGTCCGGTGAGTTCGCCGATATTGTATCGCAACAGCGGGCCGTGTCCGGTGGCGATCGTGCCGATTTCTTCCACATCAGGCATCCGTTTCATCGCCCCGAGCACCGATCGCGCATTGGGAGCCATCAAGCACTCGTAATAAAAGCGATAATCCGCTTCAATCGCGCTTAAATCCTCATCATAGGTTTTATCGGAACAATAGTGCATTCCGAACGCATCGCAGGTGAACATTACCTGAGTTTTCTTATCGTAGGTAAAAATGGTATCGGGCCAGTGCAGGTTGGGTGCATTGACGAATTGTAAAACGTGGCCGTTACCCAAATCCAGGGTCTCGCCATTTTTGACAACTTTGCGTTCGAAGGGGCGATGAACTAAATTTTCTAAAAATTGAATGGCCACTTTGGCACCCACCACCGTGACTTGGGGGGCGAGTTCTAGCACCTCTTTCACTAAACCGCTGTGATCCGGTTCGGTGTGACTGATAATGAGATAGTCGATTTGAGTCGGGTCGATACAATCGCCCAGGGTGTCGAGATAAAGCTCGCGAAACTTTGCATGAGAGGTATCGACTAAGGCGGTTTGTGCCCCGCGAATCAAAAATGAGTTGTAGGTGGTGCCGTTTTGCAGGCCAAATTCAATGTCGAAGCGATCGCGATCCCAATCCAAACACCGAATGGTGGTGGTATCTTCTGCGATTTCGCTGGTTTCGATTGTCAGTCGGTTTTCGAGGCGATCGCTGAGGGCGACTACCATAGATGGCCTCCTTGAGAGCTACCGATTACGTTTGCTGTTAATGTTATTGTTACATAACTTTATGATTAGTTTTAATTAAAAAAACTATCATTCCGTTAAGTATTTCAAATTTTTATTTGACAAAGCACGCATAGTGTGATAATAAAATTCCGCCCCTGTCGCGAATGGGGGGAGGAGCAAAACGGGAGTAAAGGCTCAACCCCATTTGGAGCGCGCGAACAGCCCCGACAATTTCCTCCCCGTTTACCTCACTGTCGGCTTCACGGGCAATTCCACCAGAAATTCCGCCCCTTGCCCCGCTTCGCTGACACAGCGAATTTTGCCACCGCCATCCTGGGCGATCGCCTGGTAGCACAGAGACAGTCCCAAACCCGTCCCTTTCCCCACCGGCTTGGTGGTAAAAAACGGATCGAAAATCTTCCCTTGAATCTCCGGCGCAATCCCCGGACCGTTATCGCGAATCGAAATCGTCACCCAATCCGGGCCACTTTGATAAGTCGTCAGGGTCAACTCAGCCCCCTCCCCCTGGTTTTCCAGAGCATCTAAGGCATTATTAATCAAATTAAAAAACACTTGATTGATTTGCCCCGGACGACATTCCACTGGTGGCAGCTTACCATAGTGTTTGCTAACCTTCAGACCCGGTTGCAGGCGATGTTGCAACATGGCGAGGCTATTGTCGAGACCCTGGTTGAGATCCACCGCTTTCGATGGCGCTTCGTCCAGGTGGGAAAAATTCCGCAACGTCTGCACGATCGTGCGAATCCGATTGCTTCCTTGCTGCATGGAATTGAGCAATTTGGGAAAATCTTCGCGAATGTAATCCAGGTCAAATTCATCGCGGATTTGTTCGAGCAAAGACGCCGCTTGCGGGTGAGATTCGGCATAGAAATCGATCGCCTCATTCAACGCCTCGGCATATTCGATCGCGTGGGGCAAATTGGCATGGATAAAATTGTTGGCATTGTTGATTTCGTGAGCAATACCGGCCACCATTTGCCCTAACCCCGAGAGTTTTTCGCTTTGAATTAATTGCTGCTGGGTGGCTTTTAGTTCTTCTAGGGTGGCTTGCAGTTGTTCCGCCTGCGCTTTGGAAGTCGCGGCGGCTTCTTGCACTTGGGCGTAGAGTTCCCCTTGGGAAATCGCGATCGCCAAGCGATCGCCTAACTGGCGCAGCAAGTCGATTTCCTCGTTTGTCCACCGACGCGGCGCATGGCATTCGTGGGCAATCAGTAGTCCCCACAGCTTCTCGCCGATCGCGATCGGCACGATCAGGTTGGCTTTCACCTGCAAGGATGCTAAATATCGTTCGTGGCAGGATTCTAAGCCGGCATTGTGAATGTCGTTAATGGCTCTGACGCGGCCTTTTTGATATAATTTCGCATATTCGCCACTGAAGCAGTTGTCCGCCACCATGTCGCCAAAGATAGAGGGCCAGGGAACCAGCAGGTCTTCGACGACGATTTCTCCGTGCCAGTTTTCTTTGAATTGGTAAATGACCACCCGATCGGTTTGCAGGAGTTCTCGCACCCCGCGCACGGCTGTTTGCAAAATGGTTTGCAAATCCAGGGTGCTTCTGATTTGGTCGGTCACCAGGCGCAGGAGTGCCTCGCGTTCGGCGGCGGCGCGGGTGGCGCTGTAGAGTTGGGCTTGGTTGATGGCGATCGCCAGTTGGGAGGCGACTCCTTCTAGGAGGTCCTGTTCCCATGCGGTCCACTCCCGTTCGCGATCGCACTGATGCAAGCCGAGAATGCCATTGACTCGCCCTTGATAGCGCATGGCGATCGCCAGCATCGACCGAATCCCCAGTTTTTCGACGATTTCTTGGGTTTGGCGTCCTAACCCCGGAAAGTCTACAAACCGCGTCACCGCTAAGGGTTTCGCCTGCGATATCAACATTTGTAAGTGGGCGTTATCCTGCAAGGGCACTTTCAGTCCCAGTTGACTCGGATAGTCGTCTTTTTTGTATTCGCCTCGGGTGATTAAGGTGTCGCGGTCCTCGGGAAGGGTGACGAGGATACTGGCGCGATCGCAGTTGAGGGTTTTAGCTAATAACCGACAGGCGGTTTGCAGCACTTCATCTAAATCCAGGGTACTGCGAATGGCATTATTGATTTGATTGAGCAAGCTCGAGAGTTGAACTTGCTGTTGCAGTTCCCGGGTTTGCACATCGCAGTTTTCCCGCACAACTGTGGCGGTATCGTCATCTGGAGGGGGGACTTGCACCGAATTGGCTTGCGCGATCGAAGCAGTATTCGGCAACTCGCAATAGGGTTGATATACTTTCAGGAACATAAGGTATTTTAACTGGTAAGGCGTAAGAAGCAGTGCAGATGCAGGAAATGGCTCTGTGAATCATCTTAACAAATTTTTATAAAAATTTTAAGTTTTGACCTCCCAGTTTGGTTGCCAGATTGCCAATCTGTTGCTAAAATATTTTGTCTCATTTTGTTTGTTTATCAAAATCGAGGGGAAATACTATGCTTGTAAATGAAGTCTCTTGCACTACAGTGGCATTCCTCAAAATTTGTTATATTTAAGGGTTATTCAAAACGAACCGACGGGGAAAACCGCCGCACCGAATCGCAGTGGGTTGCGGATTGGTACAATTCTTAATTAAAGAAAAATACCCCTTACCCTAGAACCCCAGCAGAAGGGTAGGGCTAAATGGACTGTAGGGTAGCCCTCCTCATGGGGGCATTTTTCAATTGATAATCACTCAAATGCCTTAATTCTCAATTCTCAATTCTTAATTCTTAATTCCGAACATGACCTCCCTTTCCCCTTGCACTCCATCTGGCGAAGAAAACTGGCTGGCATTAGCGATTGGCAACTCGCAACTGCACTGGGCGTGGTTTGTGGGGGAGGCCCTGCAGCGGGATTGGGATACGCCCCACAGCGATCGCGATCGCGCCCAACAACGGATAGGGGCGTGGAACCGGGGATATTTGTGGCCGAAATCCGCACCCTGTGGGGACGCACCGGTGGGAGAATGGGTGGGGGAACCGCCGGCCCTGTGGATAGCCTCCGTGGTGCCACAGCAGCTAGATCTGTGGCGGGAGTATGGGCGCGGGCGAATCATTACCCGCGACGAAGTGCCCTTGCAAGGGATGTATCCCAGCTTCGGCATCGATCGCGCCTTAGCGGTAGTAGGGGCGGGACATCAGTGGGGGTGGCCCTGCTTAGCGATCGATGCCGGTACTGCCTTAACCTTCACCGGGGCCGACGATCGCCAGCGACTCGTCGGCGGTGCGATTTTACCCGGATTTGCCCTACAGCTACAGTCCTTATCGCAAAAAACCGCCGCCCTACCCGAGATTGAAATTCCCGCCCAACTGCCCTCCCGCTGGGCCACAGAAACGGCGGGGGCGATTCAAAGTGGGGTCGTTTATAGTATCGTCGCCGGGGTGCGAGACTTTATCGAGAATTGGTGGCAACAATTTCCCGAAGCTACAGTAGCGATCGCCGGGGGAGGGGGGAGGAGACTGGTGAAATACCTGCAAGTGCAAGCCCCAGAAATCGCCCAGGAGGCGATCGCCGATCCGCATTTAATCTTTTGGGGAATGCGCCTGGTGAAACGCCGCCAGAGTGCTAAGCCCTGATGCCTTCATCCCTCTCGCCATCCACCAAAGCGCGAATCTGCTGCGCCACCGCATCGGGGAAAGCAAGGGGTAAATTTTCCCCCGCATCCGGAATCTTGTGCAATTGCGCGTTGGGCAGAAGATCCGCATAAGCCTGAGACAGGGCCATCGCCCCGGGGGTATCCGCGTCGCCGCACAGAATCGACACCGGCAGTTTAATCGAGCTTAAACGCTCTTGGAGTAACTCCGAGTTAATTTCCGGGCGGCGACGTTGGAAGAGAAGCTGACAGGCGACGGTAGAGTGTTGCAGGGTTTCGAGTTGCTGTAGAAAATCCTCCACCACCGGCTGCAAGCGCAACAGCTTCGCCAAGCGCAACAGGGGCGATCGCAGGAATTGCAGCACCGGCAAGCCCTTCATCCACAACGCGACCCTGCGCCAGCGGTTTTCTAGTCCCGGAACTTCCACTCCTTCCGGGGTCAGCAAGACTAAGCCTCGCACCCGTTCCATATATTTAACCGCATAACTAGCCGCCACCCAACCGCCTAAGGAGTGACCCACCAAATAGATTTCTTGCAGGTTCAACGTTTCGCAGAACTCCTCGAGAAAATCCACCTGTAAGGCGATGGAGTAGTGAACGTTGGGGTTTTCCGACTCGCCAAATCCGAGTAAATCCACCGCAAAGCAGTGATAGTCCTCGCTCAACGCCCTCTTCACCGGCACCCACTGACTGCTATCGGTCCAAGAGCCATGTAAAAACACCACTGTAGGTCCCTCCTGACCGATTTCGCGCCAGAAAAGTTGTCCGACAGAGAGCTTAATTCGAGAATTGCGTAGCGGTAGAGTCATGCTGCTGATTGGGTGTGGTGGAACAAGCCATCAGGCAACCCCGATAAGCGGGAGTTGTTACGCCGCCGAGGCAGAGTGGGGTTGAGATGGACCCGCCCATCGCCTGCGCTTAAGCCACAGTGGTGACGCCATTGAGAAAGTCTTGTAACTGGCGGTCGTGATCGTGGGACAGGTGCCCCACCGGAAGAGCATCGCGATCGAACCCCTTCACCTCGCTGATTTCTAGAGTATCTTCAATTTGCATCGTTCCGCGAACTTCCGCCGCCACCACCACGCATATCGAGTGAATGCGCGGATCGCGATCGGGTGCGGAATAGATGCCCACCAAGCGCTGGGTTGTGACCAATTCCAAGCCGGTTTCTTCCGCCAACTCCCGGCGTAACGTGGTGGGTAGGTCCTCTCCCCAGTCCACCATTCCCCCGGGAAGTGCCCATTTACCATTATCCCGACGGCGAACCAATACGATTTGACCGTCGGGCAAAATGGGGATAACGCTGACCCCGAGGATGGGATGGCGAAACAAAATCCCCAGTACGTTTTGGGCAAAATGCCATAAGCGACGCATAAACATTCGTAAGCTGTAGCGAACCGAAAAAACAATCTTGGACGAGTTGGATGAAACCGGAAAACTGTCGGTAGCGGCCAAGCGGCTGTTGCTACTTGTCCCTCCTCATCGTACAGCAATGGGACGGGGAAAGCAGATTTTCCCACCTACTTTTGCCCCTGCAGTTGATTTCACTCTCGGGATTTCCTGCCAATTCGCACCGGGGCGCGACCCTGGCCCATCCGCTCTCCTGGTTTGGACAGGGGGGAGGGGATTGGAAGTTCCGCCCACAGAAAATCGAAATCTTTGGCGCGCCCTTTGCCATCCTCGGGCGGGTTTTCCCGAGGGAATCGGTGGGAAAATCCGTGGGAAAATGGTCATTTTATCCTTTAAAATAAGGGTTTGCTTAGGATCGAGGCGGTTTTTCTGCGCGAACATTGTTAGAATGGAGTCCAACGCACACAGCGGTCTTGTGCAAGATGGACCAATCGATTGGCGCTCAAGTGTCGCAATTCGTTCAATCCAATCTTGGATCCATCTGCAAAGCAGCGATCGCTACCACGGGTGAAGGTTTCTCATAACCCGTGGGATTCTCGCTCTCTGAGTCGGTTTCGCGAGACGAGAATCAGCGTGCAAAATTGAGAAATGCAGATAGTCAGGCGTGCTGAAGCGCGGGAGGGTGGAAACAGTGACCGACGAAGCATGAAGGTTATTCCTCTGGTTTTCTGCTTCTCCCCGCGCTTCAGCATTTAACCCATCGATGACGCCCCAAGCGTCACGATCGCGTACCGTTGTTCGCGGCATCCGCAAGACCTAAGTGTGTTGATTAATCAATGAGGTAAATATGGCAAAACGTCGCAACCCTAAAAAAGAAAAAGCTCTGCGGAATAAAGCTTACGCTCGTCGCTTCCGTAAATCTACCAATTCTCGCCGATTTTACAGAAAACCGCCGAATTCGGAGAATAACAGCGACAACCAGGAAAACTCTTCCAACAAAGAAGAGTCATCCGTAGAACGCTAAAGGCGATCGCCTGAATATTTTTCGGGCGATGCGCTAAACCTTCCCCGAACCGCAATTGTTCTGTCTTTTTTATGACTTTAAAATCAAGACAGGTTTCAGCATAAACGGTTCGGGAAGCCGATAATTTTTCAGCCCTTCTCTGTCCACAGGGCACAGGGGTTGCAAAAACAAGGAAACGGCAAAATATGGGAGAGGAAAGTCGGCATTGAGTTTTCCTCTCCCATACAGTCTTAGTTGGCGTACAATGGCAAATAGCAGGGGCGATCGCAGCGCTGGACAGTTTCACGTACACTGAAGCTGGCACCGGGGGCGATCGCATCTAAACTTTTCCTGATAAAATACTCCAAACCTGCCCCGATGGCAATATCTCGGCCAACTTTATAAAGTTAGTTTATTACCCGCGATCGCAGTGCAATCTATGACCAACGCTTATTCCTTTCAATTTAAACCCTCCCCGGCATTGCAAGCGCTGCAACAGTGCCATTTTAGCCCAGTTGAATACTATCAAGCCAGACTGGATTTATTTCATTTATCGATTTTAGCCGATTACGACCAATTGGTCTGCTTGCCTAGTTTGACCCATATCGACAAACATTGGTATCAAATCGAAACCGCCAAAAAAGTCATCAAACAAATGGGAGGGCGCGCCTTACTCGCCGATGAAGTGGGATTGGGAAAAACCATCGAAGCGGGATTGATTTGTAAAGAATATCTCAACCGAGGCATGATAAAATCCCTGTTAGTCGTCACCCCCGCCTCCCTGGTTTCTCAATGGCAACTGGAACTCGAGGATAAATTTGGCATTCCTACCATCACCACGGACGAACGTCAAGGGGATGCCGAAACATTTTGGCAGGAAAACGATCGCATCATTGCTTCTATCAATACCGCCAAACATAAAAGCCACTTCGCCCATGTCACCGCCCGGGAATGGGATATGGTGGTGGTGGATGAAGCGCATCACCTGAAAAATAGCAAAACCCTCAACTGGAAGCTGGTTAATGCGATTAAAAAGCGGTTTATCCTCATGCTCACCGCCACCCCGGTGCAAAATACCCTGGTCGAACTCTACAACCTGCTGACTTTATTAAAACCGGGACTGTTAAAAACCCAGGCACAATTTAAAAAAGAATACGTGCATTCGGGCAATAGTCGCTTGCCGAAAAATCCGGAACAATTGCGCCAACTCATGCGCGAGGTTATGGTGAGAAATACCCGCAGTTTAGTGGATGTAAAACTGCCGAAACGATTCGCCTCCACTATTACCGTGACTCCTTCTAAAGCCGAGCAAGAATTATATCGAGCGATTAACGCCTATTTGCGTCAGCATCAAAATGAAAAAGGATTAGACCGCCTGACGCGCAACATGCTCTTGATGCGGGCCGGGAGCAGTCCCACGGCACTTGCGGATTATCTTAACACGCTGTCGGAACGATTTGACCATGAAGAGGTGAAATTTTTACTCAAACGCGCCAAAGGGATTAAAAGTTTTGAAAAAGCGCAACAGCTCGTTAATTTATTGAAGAAATCGACGCAAAAAACTTTGGTATTTACCACTCACCGAGAGACGCAATCGTATTTAGCGCGGTGTTTGGCAAAAGAGGGGATTGGGTTTGCGGAATTTCGCGGGGATATGACCTTGAAACATAAAGATGAGGCGATCGCGGAATTTCGCGAATCCGTCCCAGTGTTGCTGGCGTCGGAAACCGGGGGCGAAGGTCGCAACATTCAGTTTGCCAATGCGATCGTCAACTACGATTTACCCTGGAATCCCATGCGAATCGAACAGCGCATCGGTCGCATTCATCGCATCGGTCAAACCCAAGATGTGTTTATCTTTAATTTTTGCATCAAAGATAGCATCGAAGAGTACATTCTCCGCATCCTGCACGATAAAATCAATATGTTCGAGTTAGTCGTGGGGGAAATCGAAACCATTTTAGGCAATATGGAAGATGAATTCGATTTTGGCGAAGCAATTATGGATATCTGGCTGCAAAACCAGTCGCGCCCAGAACTGGACGATGCCTTCGATGATTTGGCGCATAATTTGTTAAAAGCAAAAGACAGCTATTATCAAACTCGCGAACTAGACGAACAAATTTTTGGAGAAGATTTTGAAGCGTAATCAATTGTAGAGAAAATGAGCGAAAATCCAATTTTAGAAACTGTGGCCAAAGTGGTGGCGCTGCAAGAAGGGGTCGCCGAATTTTCCACCCCTCATACCTTAGAGGTATTGCTCCCAGAATCGGTAGCCAATACCCTAGATGTGGAAGAAGAAGTGACCTTTACCACCACAGCAGAAGTGCGCGACGGCTGTTTTGTTAGCTATAATTCCGAGATTTTAAAAAGGTTTGAAACCCTGCTCGAACCGTTGGGCTATGTGGGAAGGTTTGGGGTAAAATACGACGGATATATGAAAAAAACCGGCTTTGAAAAACTGATTTTAAATCGCCTAACGCCGCAAAATGGGTTGATTCGGTTTATCGAAGCTCATGCAGAAACCACGCCCTATTTGCTGTGTAATGTGGCTTATACGGCAACGGCAGATGAGAAACGGTTGGGAATGGTATCGTTTTGCGTGAATGAAATCACTGGGGTAGCACCGGTGGAGATTGGAGATGCGTTGCTGTGGACATCCGATCGCGTCGAGGGTTTTGCAGACACCAATGGGGCGGCGGTGGAGTTTGAGAAATTATCGCGAATTATCGAGAAAACATCGGCAAAGTTGATTGTAGCAGATATTGAGAAGTGGCAAGCCAGTTTAACCCGCAAACAGCAGCGCGATGAGAACAGAGTAAAAGAGTATTATCGCACGATCGCCCAAGAAATTAACGCCAAAATTAAGAAAAAAAACTTAGAAGGAGAACAGCGCGATCGCGAAAAAGCGCGAATTGCCGCCACCCAAAAAGAACTGGAGCGAAAAATCAAAGATATTCAAGAACGATACGCCCTCAAACTCGAGGCGCAACTGCATAGTGCCTTGATAATCGAGTTACCCACGGTTCATATCCACTGCGAATTAATCCGCAAAAAACAAAAACGAGAAGTGGTCGCCGTGTGGAATCCGTTTAGCAAAGAGCTTGAACCCTTGCGCTGCGATCGCTCCGATACTGGGGTGTATTCCTTCTATCTATCCGATGATGAAGCGCAAATCCTCTCCCCGGCGTGTTGGGAGGAATTGTTCTCAGAGAAGAAAAAATAACTTCTCCACGGGGTACAGTAAAGAAAAGTCTCGCGCCCGAGTTGCGCGCGCGAGTCAGGGTGCATGGAGCAGGGGCGTGTGTGCGCGTTGAGCGCAACGCTCTGCGGGATGATAACAAAACCAGGAGTGACGCAAGCCATTTGTCGGCGGGCAAGAATGCCCATTACACCCGATGTTGAGAATCATTAGGGGTGAATTGCGTAATGTCTAAAAACTTAAAAGAGTGTTTGATAGTCGTGCGGGTGGAGTAAAAAACCAATGGCAAAAAATCCAATCGAGACGGGAAACGCGAATTTGGTTTTTCCGGATGCAGAAGCCAAAATCCTTGCTTTGCGAGCGGATTTGAAGCAGGGAAAATCCGATGGAGTCGCCAAGGCGATCGCCGCCTTAAATGACGAAGCGGAAGCAGTACAGCGCGCTGCCTATCTGCTGCTGCGACACCGCAGCGAACCGGACGTGCGGAAAGCCTTGCAAGAGTACAATCACTATCGCTTTTTCAAATGTCTGCGCACGATGGGGGGACATTCGAGCCGCATTTATTCTATTGCCATTCATCCGGATGGCCGCCTGCTCGCCTCTGGCAGTAACGATAACTCGATCGCCCTGTGGCGACTGGACACCGGCGAACAATTGTGCGTGTTGAGCGGACATACCGACTGGGTGGATTCCGTGGCATTTAGTCCCGATGGGCAACGCTTAGCCACCGGCAGTGGTGACGCCACGATTAAACTGTGGCGGGTGGACCTCAACAGCAGTAAAGAGATCGCTACAGTTGAGCGCACCCTCACCGGCCATTCCCGCTGGGTCACTTCCTTGGCATTTAGCCCCGATGGTCAGTTTCTCGCCAGCGGGTCTAAGGATAATACGATTAAAGTGTGGAACCTCCAGACCGGGGAAGAATGCCAGACCCTCGAGGGGCATTTTGACTGGGTGTATTCCGTGGCGTTTAGTGCCGATGGGCGGATGTTGGCCAGTGGCGGCGACAGCACGGTGAAACTGTGGGATTTGGAAACCGGCAAAGAAAGCAAAACCTTGACCGGCCATCGCGACTGGGTGTATGCGGTGGCATTGAGTCCGGACGGGCAAATGGTGGCCAGTGGCAGCGAAGATAGAACCGTGAAACTGTGGAATGTCAGTACCGGCGAGCAAATCCGCAGCTTGAAGGGGCATTCCGCAGGGGTGAATGTGGTCACATTTACTACCGATGGACGCTGGTTGATCACTGGCAGTGCGGACGAAAGCGTGAAAGTTTGGAACCTGCAGGGGGACTCTGAAGAGGAAATGAAGCTGCCGAGAAATACCCTGCGCGGGCATTCGGAGTGGATTAGCTCGATCGCCGTTGCGCCGGATAATCGCACCTTGGCCAGTGGGAGTGGCGATCGCTCGATTAAAGTGTGGGACCTGGAAACCGGGGAAGAACGACAAACCCTGGGCGGGGATGTGGAATGGGTGGACTCGGTGGTGTTTACCCCAGACGGTCAAATGGTGGGTAGTGGTAGCGGTGGAGATACCGCTAAATGGAACTTGCACAGCGGCGAAGAGTTGCGATCGCTCAGCGGCATTTCAAGCTGGGTAGAAGATATCGCCATCAGTCCTGACGGACACCGAATCGCTAGCGGTAGCGAAGATGGTCTGGTGAAAGTCTGGAGTCTCGATAGCGGCGCATTGGCTATTCTGCTTTCCGGACATGCTGAAGGGGTGTGGTCGGTTAGCTTTAGCCCCGATGGCAAAATGCTCGCCTCCGGTAGCGGGGATGAAACGATTAAGTTGTGGGATTTGCTAACCGGTAAGGAAATCCGCACCCTGAAAGGACATTCCTATCGCGTGGATGCGGTTGCCTTTAGTCCAGATTCCCCGATTTTGGCCAGTGGATCGGCAGATGAAACGCTGAAACTCTGGAATCTACAAACCGGCGCAGAAATGATGACCTTGGAAGGACATGAGGAAGCGGTGTCTTCGGTCAGGTTCAGTCCCGATGGGGCAATTTTGGCCTCGGCAAGCGAAAATGGGACGATTATTTTGTGGAATGCGCGCTCCGGTGAAGAACTGTTGCGCTTCAGTACCGAACCCGATGCGATTAATTCGATTGCCTTTAGCCCCACCGGCAAGACGATCGCCAGTGCGGGAGAAGATGGGACGATTACTCTGTGGAACGCCTCCACCGGGGAAGCGCGAGGCACGATCGCGGCTCATTCCGAACCGGTGAATTCTGTGTCATTTAGCCCCGATGGCTACCACCTGGTCAGTGGTAGCGCGGACAGTACCATCAAGGTCTGGCACCTACGAACCGGTCAGGAATTACGCCAATTTACTGGCCACTCGAATTGGGTGAATGCAGTGGCGTTTGCGGCAAAAGCGTCTCAGGCGATCGTCAGTGGCAGTGCAGATGGTACGGTGAAAGTCTGGAGCGTGGAGGATTGAGAATCGAGAATTGAATAATGTTCGCAATTGTTCATTCTTTATTCTCCCTCACAGGGTGACGGAATGGGCTTCGAGGGGCGGTTTGACGGCGAGATTGAGCTGACGATGTTCGCGCAACTGCCCTTGTCGCCGATAATCGAGCGCTAGGGTGCCATTGGGCATCACGATGCGCTGGCACTCGTTGGCGGATTGCAGGGAAAGGGGGTTGAGGGAGGCTTCGTAAAAGTTCACCGCGTTTAAATGGGCTTCATGGAAGCAGGTTCCACTCAAAAAGCTGGCGACGAAAAAGGTGCCAAACAGGTGCGATCGCCGGAAATTCGCTTGACTTAAATTGGCTTGCTTCAAACAGGTTCCGAGCAAAAATGCTGAGGTGAAATCCCCGTAAATTAAGGTGGCATCGGCGCAATCGGCAGCGGAGAGGTTGGCTTCCCTGAAAGAAGCTCTCGGTAAGTGGACTTGCTGCAGTTTCGCTCCCGTTAGGTTCGCTTCGCTAAAGTTCGGTCCGAGTGCATTATCCCACCCCAAAATCGCGCCGTTGAGAATCGCACCGGTGAGGTTGACCCCGGTGAAGTCTGCCTCACCTACAATGGCATGGGTCAGATCCGCACCGCTTAAGTTCGCATGGGATAAGTCGGCACGGGTTAAGTCGGCTCCACTGAGATCGGCTCCACTGAGATCGGCTCCACATAGGGAACCACCAATCAAATCGGCCCCCATCACGTTGATTTGCCGCAAATCCGCTCCTCGTAAGTCTGCGCCACACAAGTCTAATAGCAAAAAGTCCCGTTGTCCGGTTTGATAGTTGTTCAGGAGTTCCTCAGCCGTAATCCGTTTCATATACTCCGCCTGGGTAGAGTTTGCGCTGTTGTGTGTCACTGCCTGAAAACATCCGCCTCTCGGGGCGTCTGGGCAGGCACCACCATTCAAAATGCGCTTTTTTACGGGAAAATCCGGAATTTTTATCGGGCGATCGCCTGTTTGCTCGGGGGTTGACCTAATTTCGTCTCTGTGGTATGCGGCGATGGACCTGAATCTGGGGAGAAGGATGTCGCGCCTTTGCTTCGTTCCCCCCTGACTCGCTGACTCGTTGACTCGTTGACTCGTTCCCAGGCTCCAGCCTGGGAACGCCCTTCCCGAGGCTCCGCCTCCTGAGCGCGCAAGGAATGCCGGGGCGATCGGCAACGATTCATTTCACATTGTATAAAGTTTAGAGGGTGGTGCGTCACCCCCGGATTCTATGGGTCTGAATGTGGCACGGATTGGGTGGTGGGGGTGACGCACCCTACGGGGCTGGTGAGTATATTATGTTACGGAGTCCCAGAGCTATTACTCAGCCGATCGCGCTGCGGATGAGTTTTGTGCTTCGTTGACCTGGGTGGGCGGATTCACCACATATTCAGCGGCTTCTGAATTTTCCGGGAGGGGTTGCATCCTTCCCTGATATACTAACGTTTGATAAATTATCGCCGCTGCCGCACCTCGGTTGAGCAATTCGTTGGGATTGAGCAGGGTGGGGTCGGGATAGTTGACCACAATATTCGCTTGCGTGGCTACGGCTAAGTCGTCGCGTTCGGAAGCGGGTATGCGATCGGCATCTGCATAGTAAGCGTTTAAATCGGCGGTGGGAATTCCTACCTGAAACTCTTGTCTCGCCTCGGGTTCTTCGGCTACCGGGGTTTGGGTTTGGGCGCGATTGATTACTAGGAACGGTTGCATCAACGCAGTGGCGGCGAGGGGAAAGACTAACCGACGCTTCTGCACGGGCCGCTGCTGCTTCTGGGGTACCGGTTCGACCACTCTCGCTTGATAGGTGGTGGATTCGGGCAGGGTAGCCTTTAATTCCAATCCCCGAACCAGGGCAGAAATCGCTTCGGCGCGGGTCATTTCCTGGCGCGGATAAAAGAAATTCTCGTTGGCAAATGCTTCGAGAAATCCGGTTTCATAGGCTTGTTCGATCGCTTGTGCTGCCCAATAATCGGCGGGAACGTCGTCGAAAACGCTGCCACTGGGAATTTGCCGCTCCATATCCGGGTCGAAGGCGGTGCGAACTAAGGCGGCAAATTCATCGCGATCGATATCTTCTGCCGGTTTGAAGCGACCATCGGGATATCCCACCACAATGTTCTCTTCCGCTAAGGCTTGAATAAACGGCGTAGCCCAGTAATCGGCTTCCACATCGGGAAAAGCGCTGGTTTGTTCTTCTTCGGAAGTGTTGGGCGCAGAAACGGCAATTTCCGGAACGGTAATGCCGGCGCTGAGTCCGATGGCGATGGAGGTGGCGATCGCGATCGGCCATTTACACGAAATAGACATCAGTATAATTCTCCTTTTACAATTTGGTTAAAACCCATTGTTTTAATTTAAAATTCGTTTTTTCCGGTTAAATTCACGGAAACTGTGGGGATTGGCTCCCATGAGAGCATGTGACGCCGGGAAACTTCGGCTTGCAGAAGTGTAGAACATCTGCGGGAACAGCCGAAGTATCCGGTCAGCCTAGGCAGTTATCTGAGACAAGTAAGGGCGATCGTCTCACTAACGAGTCTGCTTAGCTGGGGTTGTTCTCTTCTACAACGGGAGAACCTTCGCGGTTCACTTCTAACTCTTCGCGACGAATGGTTTCTTCGGCTTCCACGCGATCGCGTTCCACTTCTTTGCGAACCTCGACTTCGCCGCGCACGAACGCTTCTTTGCGAATGTCTGCATTTTCCTCATATACTTCCATGCGGGCCACTTCGCTATTCCCGAAATCCGGTTCGCCGGGGGCAACGCGCCGTTCTTTGCCTTCTACGTCTTTGACTTCAACGATGACTTTTTCCTTTTCTACGGGAACTGTAGCCTTTGCCGTTTCCTTTTCCACTCGTTTGCCCACGGTGACTTCCCCGGCTTTTGCTCGGTTTTTGTTCGCGATCAGTCGTTCTTCGTAGAGTTTCAGTTGTTGATGATCCCGTTCGTTAACCTGATACAAATCGGGTTCTCGTTTGTAGGCAGTCACTTCCCGCTCTTCTTTGACGCCTTCTGTAGCAGGCAGGTTTTCCCGGGATTTGGGGGGAGTCTCATGGGTGTGGTGAGCTTCTGTCTTAACGCCACTGGCTTCCACTGGGGGTGTGGCTTCTACAGCAGCAGAATGTTCCACGGCGGGAAGTTGAAAGACCGATCGCACTCGTTCTTCATAGGGGCGATCGATTTCCATGTCGTGGTGATAATCGGGCAGTTGTTCGATTTGCTCTTTATTCTCGATGCCGATCGCATAAACGCGATGGCGATCGGTATCTACGCGACACCGCCCAATCGGCATTAATACTTTCTTGCCAAAAATCCAAAACCCAGTATCGATAACCAGATAGCGGAAATAACCGGATTCATCCACCAGGGCATCTTCAACAGTGCCGATTTTATCTTCTTGGCCAATGTTGGCATAGACATCGTATCCTTTGATGTCATCCCCCTCAAACATCTCTTCGCGATAGTTTGGATAAAAGTCTTGAATTTTGTAAAGAGCCATACTATTATAGTTCTCCGTTTATGTTTTACTCCGTAAATCTATGATAAAAAATTCTGCACTTTTCTGACTCTATCTGGGGATTGACTTCCCGAAAGCCGGCAAGCTGGAAAAAGTATTACTGTAGATAGATATGAAAACCTTTCATTCCGCTTACAGTTAATCTAGTATCGATGCGGGCATTCTCCGAAATGCTGGTATTTTGAGACCAAAAAATTTTTTTTGAGGGAGTTAGGAGATAGTAAAAATGACTTATGGAAATCGAGGTGGAACGAATGTTGTCGAGCCGCCAATTGTCAATCAAAATCCGGTGGTGGATTACCACGATCGCGTGCGGTGGGGACCGATTTTTGGCGGAATTGCGATCGCGATCGCCGCTCAACTGATGTTAAGCGCCCTCGGAGTCGCTATTGGTTTGACGGTAGGCGCAGCGGGAGCTGATGCCAATACTATTGGCTGGAGTGTGGGCATTTGGTCGATTATTAGTCTGCTGATTGCTTTATTTATCGGCGGTTGGGTGATGGCTCGAACCTGCGGTCCGATGAATAAGAAAACCGCACTGCTCAATGGAGCAATTTTGTGGGCAACAACCATCGCAATTAGTTCTTGGTTGCTCGCCAGTGGCGTGTCGGGAACCTTTGGCATTGTCGCCGCAAATGCTAGTATGGTCGATCGAATGACCGTTCCCAGCGACATGCAAAATGTTACCCCCGCAGAAGCTCAAGCGTTGGTGGGCGAGTTGGCACAGGCAGGGTGGTCGTTTTTATTTGGCTCTTTGCTGGGCTTAATTGCCTCCATGATTGGCGCTTCTGTAGGCGCTCGTCATCCTCGCACGCAAGTTTAAATTCTGTATTGCTCTATGTTACTTATTGCTCGTCGCCAGCAGCTCGCGAATGACTTCTGTTGAATTTTGGCTTGATTTGTTGCGAGATTCCGGTTCGCGCGCAACCCTATCAAACCAGTAGAGACGTCTGAAGGCGTCTCTACTCTGGTGCTTTTTTGACCCTTGGCTCGGACGGGAGAGGATTCGCGATCGCGGCAACAATTATCTGCGATCGCCAAACTCCAATCGGCTGCCTACCTTGCATTCCACAACGCGATCGGGAAAACGCTGCCAAAAATGGGCGATCGCATTCATGCCCGTGCAATGGTTCGGCGCAATCAGCCTCACTTCATACTCCTCTAGCGCCTTCGCCGTAGCTTCGATGCGCTCTCGAGTAGCACGTAACAAATGCATCCCCCCCAGCACTGCATGAAATCTCTGCACTGTAGTGAGAGATTTAATATAGTCGAGGGTGTTGATCGTACCGGCATGGGCACATCCCAAAATCACCACAATTCCCTGGGGGGTGTTTATAAATAAGGCTTGGTCGTCCGGGAGGGTATCGATTTGCTGGTGGGTTTTGTCGCGCCAAAAGTTGCCGCCAGTGTCTTCCAATTCGTGGCCACGGGGAATCGTTCCAGTAACGCAGATACCGGGATAGAGTTCCGTGGGGGTAGTGGTCCACACGAGATTACCCACGCGCGATCGCAGCTCTTCTCTATCCCGGATCGGCGCACCAATATCCCCTCTGGGACTATATTTCTCCTCCAGTCCCGAGGGATGCACAAACAAATCCGCCTCCGGGCACTCCTGTAGAACCTCTGGTAAACCCCCTGTATGGTCGTAGTGCCCGTGACTGAGAACGATCGCATCTAGGGGGTGCAGGGCAATTCCCAACTGCTTGACATTGTGGCCCAATACGAATCCTTGCCCGGTATCGAACAAAATTCGCCACGTTTCTTCCCCCTTTCTCGCCTCGATGAGAAAGGATAACCCATGTTCTCCCAGCAGTCCCTTTCCCCCTGCGGTATTTTCTACTAAGGTGGTAACGATTAGATGCTCTATCATGATAACCTCCGATACGTTTGGAAACCCCCGTGCTTTAGCCGGGGGAGGAAAAACGAACTTGCGGCTTTAGCC
>NZ_JAYFEQ010000756.1:0-210 GCF_055795085.1 Phormidium sp. CCY1219
AAAATAAACCCCTTTGACGCCAAGACTGGGGTCTTCTTTTGCGCCAAAATAGTCTAGCAATGCGGCGGATGCGGTGGGGGTCAGAATCCATCCGGTGATGACTGCATCTTCGGCAATTTGGGTATTTTCTCGGTTGGCTTTGCGTTCTTCATTGGCTTGAATTTGATAGAATTTTTGGATGCAACTGCGGATTTGTTTGGGTTGGACTGC
>NZ_JAYFEQ010000757.1:0-10071 GCF_055795085.1 Phormidium sp. CCY1219
GTCTTCTGGTCAGGTGAGCTTGGGAAAATAAAGTCTTACCAAGCCCCTCCCTTTAGGGATGGGGTTCCTGACTGTTGACTCGTGCTGGGTCTTGTTAATTGTAATGAGGGACACCTGGGTGCCACCGAACTAGGGTATCGATCCCCAGACAATTTAACACAGCACGACACTACTACCGTTTGTGCCTTCTCCACCCAGAGTACCCAGTCTTTCAAGACTTTTGACAGCCTCTAAAACTTTCAACTCCCTGGTGGATCCACCTAGGTTGGAAGTGCGTGCCCATCCCCGTTCGCGAATCGCGGTAACAATTTATCTTTTTATAGATTTTGCTAATATTATATCCTGGGAAAATAATCTTGGCAAGACATATTCCGGAAAATTTCAACGGTTTGGGGCGAGTGTGATGGCGATCGCCCGGTGGTTCTAGCAGACGAACCGGATGTAGCGCCACAAGGGAGCGATCGCCCCCTTGGCGGTTGCCCCAAAACTGAAGCGCCACAGCAGGCGATCGCTCCACCGGATCCAAGCCAAAGCGGCAACGCCTTGCATCTGAGCTAGCAATTTCCCCTGCTTTGCTGCAACAGATTCTCAGCAAACCCTTACTTCGGGGTCTGGCACTCCATCCAGTCTACCCGAATCCAATTCCCAGAGCGATTCAGACCACCTCGCAGGGTTAAGCAATCTCCTTCCACCGCCTTTTCTAATTGTTGGTTCACCGTGGGTTGCACAGTCACTAGGGTCCAAACTTGACTGGCCATTTCTGGGGGATAACTCAGGGCGATCGCGTACTCGCCGTCTCCCTGACGCCGCAAACTCCCCCCAAATCGGTCATTTGTCACTGGTCCAGAGTCCTTGGTCCGTGGAGGAAGTGGAAGGATTCGATTGCTCCCAGGGCGATCGCCGGTCACCGGATAAGCCCCGGGATTTTCCAAATACTCCCATTGCCCCTCCAGCCACTCGGGGTCATCCGGCGTCAGATTAAACAGCGGAACCACCGCCGCCGGGGCCACCGGATCTTGCAATAACGCCGCTTGCAGCACCGGGACGGGCAAATCCCGGGGCTGACAACCCCTTTCCACACACAGCGCAGCAGCCATTCCCGCCGCTTGAGCGATTCCCATCACCACCGGTTGCAACCGCGTCGCACCATTGGCAATATGAGACACCGAAATATTTTTTTCGCAGACTAACAGCCCATCCACCTCTCGCGGCACCAAACAGCCATAAGGAATCGTAAACGGGGTCCCCGTCCAGCGTCCGCCCCAGCGAATTGACTTCGGTTCGAGCTCAAACGCAGTGGAAAACTTGTCATTACAAGGGTAATGATGGTCATTCGCATAATTGCCAAACGCCACTGCATCGCAAATTCCTTCAGCATTCACCGACAACCGCGCCACCCGTCCCCCACTTACGGGTAAAATATCCCATTCCGTTACCGTCTTCACTCCTTGCAGGCGACGACTTTCGCGAAAATAAGGATGTAAGGCAAAAGCACTGTTTGAATGGGGAAACATATCCGCCGCCAAACCGTAGCGCCGCCCAAATTCCGTCTGAATAAAACGGGCAAAACTTTGCGAATGCCATTGAGCTTCTTGCAGAAATTGCAACCGTGCGGTTTCCGAGTCCACCAGTCGCCCCACTCCTTCGCCGTAGTCATTGCCGGCGATCGGCCAATTCAGCGTTAAGCGATCGCCCGGTAATCTGCAGTAATTGAGAAAGCTTTCCGGTCCATACTTCTCCCAAGCGCCCACAAATTGCTGCGGATTGTCCCCCGGAGGCGCGGGAATTTCCGGCGCAACCGCACCTTCACCATAATCCTGCATCACCACCACCCAAGTGGGAGACTGCACCGGATAGGTTTTGGTGAACTCCGTGGGCTGACAAGGGGCACTCGGTTCGTTCCACTCCGCTTGCAATTCCCACCCCCAGCGAAACGGAACCTCCCCTAGGGCCAGTAAATCTCCCAACTCCGTCCCATCGAGAACCACCTGTGCCCGCACGATAAAGTCCGGAAAGCGCACCCCAACGATGGCATCGCCCTCCCGCAACACCGCCACCGGCACCTGTCGCGCAATCCACTGCAAATTCGGCAACTCCTTCACCCAATTCGCAAAAATTTCCGCCCCCACGCGCGGCTCAAACGTAAAAAAACTCACCCAACCATTATCGAGACCGCCGATTTGTCGCCGTTCCAATTCTCGCAGAAATGCTCCCCACAAGCCGGTTTGAAATGCCGCCAGTTCGTTGCCATCCGGCGCAGATACCCCCGCCGAAGTCAGCATCCCCCCCAACCAGGGAAATTCACTCACAATAATCGTTTTCGCTCCTCGTCTCGCCGCTTGAATCGCCGCCGCCGTTCCACCCGTACCCCCACCGACAATTACAATATCCGCTTGCAGTTCTTTCATCACCATTTAACAGTAATCTGCCTCAAATAAAAAGATAAAAATTATGTTTTAATGCCTTTTACACTCGGTTACAGCATCGAGCATTAGACCGCCTATGGCGAGGCGATTACTCCCAAAAAATCAATCTAAAAACTAAATTTTACCTTCCTTATAAATCAGTCATAACTAACAAAACTATGGAACTAAACGAGTCAAATTGCTATGATCGGAAAAACAATATGGAGGTTAGGGGTCATGTCAGATTCCCCCATTGTATTTTCAGACCAGCCAGATATCGCATTACCTCCCACTCAAGACGAACTTCCCAGCGATGATGGGGTGCCAATGGAAACACTGCGATACAAATTGCAAATGGATTTGCTGGTTGACCCACTGTGGACCTGGTTGCAAGACCGGGATGCGTTTGTGGGAGGGAATATGTTTGTTTACTATAGCACCGCTCAAGTGCGCGATCGCGATTTTAAAGGGCCAGATGTGTTTGTGGTTCTCGACGTTCCCCGAGGCGAACGCAAAAGTTGGGTGCTGTGGGAGGAAGGGAAAGCACCAGATGTGGTCATCGAACTGCTATCCCAAAGTACCGCACAACGGGACAAAACCGAGAAAAAGCAGATTTATCAAAATTGCCTGCGGGTGACGGAGTATTTTTGGTACGACCCGTTTAATCCCGATGACTGGGCTGGTTTTGTGTTGCAACGCGGCACTTACACCCCCTTGCAACTCGACGATTCCGGACGTTTGGTAAGTCAGGAATTGGGCTTAAGCCTCTTGCGCTGGTCCGGTCAGTACAAAGATGCAAACGCGGTGTGGTTGCGATGGGCAACTTTAAACGGTGAATTATTGCCTACGGAAGGGGAGTTAGCAGCGCAAGCGCGACAGCGTGCTGAATCAGAGCGACAGCGTGCCGATCGCTTGGCAGAACGGTTGCGGGCAATGGGCGTAGAGCTTGACGAATGAGGTAAAATATGGTAATTGCGCTTTGGGGAGGAGGGCGATCTCAATGCTATCCTAACACTCAAATCGCCGATTTCAACCACTATTTGTAGAGGTCAATATGTCTTTTCCAACTCGAGAAGAAATCATGCAAGCTGCGATGGAGAAATTGCAACAACTCCCTTATCGCCAACAGCAGGAAGCACTAGACTACCTGGAGTTTTTAGCCCAGAAATATGGCGCGAAAAAATCCACCAAGCCTCGCATTGCGGGATTACATAAAGGTATGGGATGGATTAGCGATGATTTCAACGATCCGATTCCGCCCGAATACTGGAGCGAGAAATCATGAGAGTTCTGTTAGATACCCACACCTTTATTTGGTGGAGTCTCACCCCAGAAAAGCTCTCAACCTCCGCTAGTAGCTTGTTAGCGGACCCCAACACTGAATTAATCTTAAGTGTCGCCAGTGTATGGGAAATGCAAATCAAACTACAACTGGGAAAATTGAATCTGAGTTTGCCCTTGCGCGAACTGATTGAAAACCAACAGCAGACTAATAATTTAGAACTGCTACCCATTGACGTGAGTCATGTATGGGTGCTGGAGAATTTGCCCAGGCCCCACAAGGATCCGTTTGACCGGATTATTATTGCCCAGGCGACGGTAGAGCAGATATCCATTCTGAGTGTGGATGCGGTATTTGATGAATATCCCATCAATCGAGTTTGGTAATCAAACGGGCTGGTTTTTTTAATAGTTGCCCCGGTTTGTTGCCACTGTTGTTTGTCATTTCGGGTGAATTAAAGAACGATGTTATTGTATAAAATGCTTTCTGCTTTTTTAGGGTGACTTTTTTGATGGGTGGATTCTGCGATCGCTTGTTTGCGGCTGGGGTGGTACCTGCTGACGAACCAGCATTTCTGATAGCAGAGATTGTTGCTCATCACGGGTGAGAGTGTTTTAGCGAGATGTTGAGATTGGGGGATATCGATGAAAATCCTATCCTGTTAGGGTACCTGCCAGTTATTTGACCGAGTGACCCGCGATCGCAGGGGGTAGAGACGCGATTAATCGCGTCTCTACGGGGAGGATTACCCGCCAATCTGCAACCCGAAGTCTGCATCGCCGACAGAAAGTGACCCTGCGCCCCCACTGACCCTCGCTACGCTTGTCCAGAGTAACAGTCCTTGCTATAATTGCCAATATCCCAATTGGGACTTGCAAATCGTTGAATTGCCATAAATTTCCGCTTGGAGATAACAGCTATGTTGGTGGTGCGTCGTTATTTCTGGATACTGATTGTTCTGGGAATCCTGCTGGCGTTTTTAATTAGCCAGAAAAGCCCGTTGAGGGTGGAAAGAATCGCCCGCGATCGCCTTCCCCCATTACCGCAACATCCGCAAATCCAAGCGTACTTTAACCACAACCCCGCGAACCACTACACCGAACCTTACCGCAACATTGCCCGCAACGGCGATAACCTGGAACAACTTCTAATTGACAACATCCAAAACGCCCAACACTCGGTTGACATCGCCATTCAAGAACTGCGACTCCCGAAACTTGCGCGGGCGATCGCCGAACGTTACCAAGCCGGTGTTTCCGTGCGAGTTATCCTCGAACATGACTATAACCGTCCCTGGAGTGATTATAGCCCTCAAGAAGTGCGCCTGCTGGACGATCGCCAACGCGCCCGCTACGAAGAAGGAGTGCGTCTCATCGACAGCGACGCTTCGGGGGTGATGAGTGCGACAGAAATCGCCCAAAACGATGCACTGGTGATTCTCCGCAACGCCCAAGTTCCCGTAATCGACGACACCGCCGACGGTTCTAAAGGAAGTGGTTTAATGCACCATAAATTTGTGCTAATCGACGACGAGACCCTCATCACCGGTTCGGCGAACTTCACCCTTTCCGGAATGTATGGCGATTTGAATCAACCCGAGAGTCGCGGAAACCCCAACCACCTCCTCCGCATCCAAAACCGTCAACTCGCCCGGTTGTTTCGGGAAGAATTCAACCTCATGTGGGGGGATGGGGTTGGCGGAAAGCCCGATAGTCGCTTTGGTTTAAGCAAACCCTCTCGCCCGCTACAAGATATCCGGTTAGGCGATGCGCGGATTTCGGTCAAGTTTTCCCCCACTTCTCCCACCCTTCCCTGGGAACAGAGTACCAATAGCACAATTGCCAGCGCCCTCGATCGCGCGAGAAACAGCGTGGATTTAGCCCTTTTTGTCTTTTCCGAGCAAGCGATCGCCGATCGCCTGAGTACACGTGAGAAGCCGGGTGTAAAAGTGCGCGCTTTGATTGACAGCGGTTTTGCCTTTCGTTACTACTCCGAGGGCTTAGATATGTTAGGGGTCGCCCTCGCCGACAATCAATGTCGCTATGAAGTGGATAACCAACCGTGGGAACCGCCCATTTCCACCGTGGGAGTTCCGCGACTTCTCCCCGGGGATATCTTACATCACAAGTTTGGCTTAGTGGACGATCGCCTGATTATCACGGGGTCGCACAACTGGTCAAATGTGGCCAATGTCGGGAATGATGAAACCTTGCTTATCATCGAAAATCCGATTGTCTCCGCACACTTTCGCCGGGAATTCGATCGCCTCTACGCCACCGCTGAACTGGGTCTTCCCCCGCACATCGCGCAAAAGATTCGCCAACAAGAAGCGCAATGTGCTAAAATAATTCATCGCAGCAGCGAACTGCCGGAAGTTGTAAATCTGAATACGGCGACTTTAGAACAGTTAGAAACCCTACCCAGAGTAGGTGAGGTGTTGGGAGAACGGATTATTGAGGCGCGTCCCTTTGATTCGGTGGAGGATGTGACCCGAGTGAAAGGAATTGGCGAAAAAACGGTGGAACAATGGGGCGATCGCGTGAAGTTTTAAGCCCAAAATAACCGACTATGTGCAGAGAAATCCTCTGTATTTTCCTTTTCTCGCCATCCAGTTTGGTAAAATACATGGCAGATTGCGATCGCCTTATGGCGCGATCGCAAACATCAACTATCCGGGAGTGGCATAAACCAACATGAAAGCGCAAGTTTTTAGAGGCGTCAACCAACTCAGTTACGAAGACATCTCCATCCCCGAAATCGGTGCTGATGAAGTATTGGTGCAGGTGCGAGTTGTGGGATTGTGTCAGTCTGACATCAAAAAAATTCGCTATCCGCTCTACGAACCACCGCGAATTTTCGGACATGAAACCGCCGGGGTTATTTCTGCGATCGGCGAAGCGGTTACCGATTGGCAAGTAGGACAGCGGGTGGTGGTGATGCACCACATTCCCTGCATGCGCTGCGCCTACTGCTTGAACGAAAATTTCTCCATGTGCGACACTTATAAACGCATCACCACCACCGCCGGATTCGTCCCCAGTGGCGGGGGATTTGCCGAATATGTGAAAGTGCCGGGACATATCGTCAGGAATGGGGGATTGATTCCGATTCCCGATTCCGTCACTTTTGAGCAAGCGAGTTTTGTAGAACCCACCAACTGCTGCTTAAAAGCGGTGAAAAAGGCGAAGGTAGAACCGGGACAAACCGTGTTGATTACCGGCGCAGGACCGATTGGGTTGATGTTCGCAATGCTGGTGAAGTATTTCGGCGCGCGGGCGATCGCCACTGACTTGATACCCGCCCGCATCGAGAAAGCGTTAAACGTAGGCGCAGAAGCTGCTTTTGACGCCCGCGATCCGGATTTATCAGCAAAAATTAAGGCGCTTACTGGGGGGATGGGGGTGGATATCTGCCTGCTAGCCGTTCCCAGCGAGAAAGCATTTTTTCAAGGGCTAGACTGCACCCGAAAAGGGGGGAAAATACTCTTTTTTGCCGAGTTTCCCGATGAAGTCGAAATTCCGATTAATCCCAATATTTTATATCGGCGCGAACTGGATTTAATGGGGAGTTATAGTTCGTCCTATCGGTTGCAGGCATTAGCCGCCGATATTGTGTTTAATCGCAGAATAGATGTGGATAAACTGGTGAGCGATCGCTATCCCCTCAAAGAGTTAACCGCTGCAGTAGAACGCGCCGTTCAACCGACTCCAGAAACTTACAAAATTTTGCTCTACCCAGAGAACGGTAAAGAGTAGAAACCGGGTTTGCAGACCCATTGAGAGGCGAGGAATAAATTAGGAAAAAGGGGGGCGATCGCATCTGTCCCTCTTTTCCCTAACTTTCGATAACTTATTCTTCTTGTTCCACCGGGGAAAGTTCTAATTTATACTCATAAAGCGCCACTGGTTTGCCCCCCGCTTCAAAGTAATCTGGGTCTTGGGGAGATAAATAAATGGCGGTGACTTGATTGCCTTCGATCGCGTTGAGAGGGGGCTGAACTCGCTGGTATTCGGTAGTGGTTTCCACTTCGTTGAAGTAAATTTGCGGTTCTTTGCGAAACACCTGCTGGGTGATTTCTGTGGCCACAAATTCATCGGGGGAGGGCATTTCGCTGCCTCGGGCGGTGACGATGGAAACCAGTTGGCGATCGCCGCGCAGTTGGGTAATTTGGCGGTTGGGATTGGTGGGATCGACTTTGACCGAGAGGACTTTGCGATCGCCCAAATATGCCTTAGCGATATTCAAGCCATTAAATTCGCGATCGGCTACCACTGGGGCTTTTTGCGCCGATACCAATCCTTGTTGCGCCTGCATTGGGACGAGGAGTTTTCCGGGCGACTGTTCCTCGGCGAAACGCACTTGAAAGGAAATGGGTTTCTCCAAATAGCGCTTATTTTTTTCAAACCCCGGGGTGAGAATATCGGGAGCCAAAGGAGCCACCTGAGTTTTCAAGGTGCTGGTTACTTCCCAAGTGCCTTCCATCCAGTCGGGATAGACTAAATCGCCCTGGACCAATTGCACTGGGGGTTTGCTTTGCCAGTCGGGAAATCGTTCTAAGCGATCGCTGAGCGGTCCGGCGATCGCACCGGTTGTCCCCCACAGCACCATTACCAGAATTAGGCCAATCCACCCGACAATCCACCTTACTTGAGAGACAGAGCGCAATAGCTGGCTTAAGTGATGTTTGAGCATTTTTCCCCTAAAAAAGAATCGCGACCCATCCTCCGATCCCCCCATTGTATCCGGCAAGGCATTGAGTTGAAAACTTTTTTCCTAAACTCAAGCAGTATCGAGTCATTGCAACCCGTTATGACAAGCGCGATCGCGAACGTTCTCAGTGGGATTTGCGTAACTGCATCAGTGATTTGGCCGATCTCAATTTTAGCTTATTTAGCACTGACGCCGATCGGAGTATGAAGCACTATCTGTAGGATGGGCAACTCGTTGCCCACCCTACTACGACTACGACTTTTGAAAAAGATGAGCAGCCATCCGATTGGAACTATCAAAGAAAACATCAATGGGTTGATATCCTGCCGAACCGATAAGTTTTTTAAACACCTCCACTGGGTATTTGAATGAACTCAACGTATGAAATTTTTGTCCTTCTTCAATCTCTACAATGTGTCCATTGAGGTGGATTTTTTGGGGTTGGGTTGCACTCAGAACGTGTTTGAGGTCGTAAGTAGTCGGTTCCCATTCTGGCTGATAACGAAATGCCTCAGGTATCATCCCCGGTGTATCCACATCACGATGCAGCCGAAACATGATGTTCTCCATCATAAGCGCCATTCCTTTGTTATGGTAAGCCTTCATCAAGGAGACTTCATCTTGATTAGCATCGTGAACGATAAGCAGATAATGGTTTTCCCGGGCTAGTTTCCCGATCTGAGAGATAAAACTCGGGACTTCCTCTTGCCTCATATTGGCAATGGTGCTGCCTTTAAAAAAAATCACTTGCTTTTCTGCGTCGGGTAGACTGTCGAGTTTAGTAAAGTCTTGCTGAGTACCCCGCACCGAAAGATGAGGCAGTTCAGAACGAATGACTTTAAGACCTTTGTCCAAAAAGTCTTGGGAAATGTCAATGCCCACATACCCGCTTAAGTTCGGACAAACGCGGAGCAAAGGTAAGGTTTTCAGGCGCAAACTTTGTTCGCTGCCTGGGCCTAATTCAATAAAAGTGGCGTTAGACCCGATAAGAGAGGCAATCAGATGTCCTTTGTTCTGGAAAAGTTCGGCTTCATATTTGTACAGGTAATATTCCTCCTCATTTTCAAGCATTTCGTTATATAAAATTCCCCCTCGAACCGGGTCAGTGGCATCTCGAGGAGTTCCGTAGAGGTATGGCCACAAATTGCCACTAACTTGACCGAGAAAAAATTCTATCGCATCTTTTTCGAGTTGATTAATAACTTTTTTGTCCCCAGTTTCGTTTGTCACAATTGTCCTCCAAGAAGATTGAGTAGACCGTACCGAATATCAACAGGTAGAACCTTACCGAGCGAAATCACCATCCACTCGACTCTATCGGGAAAGGATAAACGGATTCCCTATCCATCCGGTGCTGCGTCAGTGAGAGACAGCAAAATGCCCCAGACCACATCACTAGCCACAAGGAAGTGGTGGTTAAGCAAGCAATCTGACACCCATTGCCCTACCCTTTCGGGAAGTTAATTTCCCTCTAGGGATCCGGCAACGCTTACGGGGACTCGTTTAATCCTTACGTTGAGCAGTAAGATTCTGTCGCAACATAGCAGTGACGTACTCCCGACGCCGACCACTTAGGCGGTACGGCGCGGGCTTCTGGGCCCAGACCTTTGAGATCTGGGTTTCGCGTTTTTGAGTGAGGCGACCCCTCGGATATGATGGGGTATCATATCCTCG
>NZ_JAYFEQ010000758.1:0-3938 GCF_055795085.1 Phormidium sp. CCY1219
CCCCCGCTATTCTTCCCGACACTGACCCTTCGGGTACAGTGCGGGGCTCCTAGCGGTTAAGCTAATATGAAGGATTGCCCCGGCTAAATTCAAGCAATTGTAATAAAACTTATAAAAAATCCCAATCTTTGATTAAGTTTTGTAAAAATGCACCCTGACAAGCAGGGAGTGTGGGGAGCGAACGCCTGCGGAGTGAAGGAAAGGGCGATCGGTCAGAGTGGCCTCCAGGGTGCGGTGCAGCAGAAACAGCCCAGAGGAGAAAGCACCGACAAGCAGGGAGCAAACCCCAACACCAGAAAGCCCCTAAGCCTTGTCCGTCGTTTCCGCCAGACTCGCTTCGAGCTTCAGACAATTGCGACCATCGATTTGCAAACTGTACTCCACCCGGTCCATCAGGCGATTCATAATCAGCCAACCATAGCCGCCATCGGGCATTTGTTCTGGCACCGGTGCCATATAAGTAGACAGATCGTAACCCTTACCGTGATCCCACACTTCCAGAGCGATATCGCGCTCCTTAACTTCCAGACGAATCAGCACGGGCAAATTAGGTTGTTCCCGGTGAGCGTGACGAACCACATTAGAATAAGCTTCTGCCAAAACCAGGCGCAAGCGATTCGACTGACGAGGCCAATCCACATTATCCCCGAGTTCCATTTCCAGGCAGCCCAACAGCCAATTTTCGACAATGCTCAAAAACCGCAAGTCGCTCGGTACGTGCAACTCAGTTCTCATTGATTACAGAACCTCCAGAGAAAGTATAGTTTGGTCATCTTCCTGCTCCTGAGCCAATTCGCGGACCCGAGCCAATAAATGTTCCAGTTCTAGCGGATCCGGTTCTTGAGTTAACAGCTTCCAGAGACCCTCTTGCTGGAGCATCGCGCCCTCATCGACTCCGAGATTCGAGTCTGGATTTGTAACCGTCGCCTCCGTCAGACCATCGCTAGTGAGCAGAAAAACGTCACCTGAATTTAACTCCAGAGTGCCCGTTTTTCCTCTCCACATCGGCAAGATTCCCAGAGGAATCCCGCGCGCTTTCAAGAAATTCGGTTCCACCTCTGAAGAAGAATTGGCCACAGAGCGGTGAGACCAGACGAGGGGATAAATATGTCCCGCATTGGCATAAGCCAACTCCCGAGTGGACGGACGATAGCGAGCCACAACCATCGTAATGAAACAGTTGTTGCCGATCAGGTCATCCGCCAACGCACTATTGAGATTGGTCATCACCGTTTCCGGTTCGGGGGAAATTTCTTGAGCCAGTTCTCGGCGCATCACCGAGATTGCACTGGCCATAAACAAAGCTGCAGGCACGCCCTTGCCCGACACATCTCCCACGGCGATCCAGATATCTCCTTGAGAATGGACGTACACCTCAAAGAAATCGCCGCCCACGGCGCGAGCGGGATAGCAACAGGCTTGCACCTTAGAGCTTTCCAGTTCTGGCCAACTTTGGCGCAGCAGATTGGTTTGAATTTGGCGAGCCACCTCTAGCTCAGCGAGCATTTGTTGAGCTTGCTGCTCGGTGCGCTGATAGAGTTTAGCTTGCGAGAGGGCCAGAGCGGCTTGCTCTGCCACGCCTTCAATCAATTGAATATCTTCTGGAGACCAACTATTCGCGCTGCCATCTTGGTAGACGGACATCACGGCGAGGAGGTCTTTTTGATAGCTCAGTGGCACCACCAACCGGGTGGTGTCCTGGCCGTTTTCTTCCTGCTGAACCAATTGAGTTTCGCGGTTTTCCAGGACGGCGTGCAGTAGGGATTCATCCTCCTGCAGGTCCTCCGGGTCAGCGGAATTGGGGGACACATAGGAGAAAGACTCTGGGGCGAGGCGATCGCTCTGTACCGGTCGCAGATTGCAACGACTGGCCTCAAAATTCTCCCCCACGGTTTCCACAATGGTCTGCAACATACTGCGATAATCCAACGACTCTCGAATCGCGCTCATCACCGCATTAAACAGGGCTTCGCGGCGCAACGAGCGACGCAGGATGTTCGTACTTTGCTTGACCACCTTATAAGTTTCCGCCGCCTGCTGAACCACCGATTTTAGTTCTTCAGGATTCCACGGCTTGGTGATGTATTTAAAGACTTGCCCGGAGTTAATCGCTTCTACCAGGTCTTCGACGTCGGTGTAGCCAGTCAATAAAATCCGAATCGTATCGGGAAACCGTTCTACGGTTTTACTGAGAAACTCCGTCCCGTTCATTTCTGGCATCCGCTGGTCCGAGATAATGACGGCCATCTCGCCTTTCTCGTCGAGAGTTTCGAGTGCTTTAAACGCACTCTCGGCTCGATAAACGTCAAATTCCCGCCGAAACGTCCGGTATAGCAAGTCTAGGTTGTCGATTTCGTCATCGACCACCATCAGTTTCAGCTTGCTCCCTTTTCCCCGACTCATGCAATACCCCACTTACAGGCTAATGGATTAAGTGTGACTTGCGCCCAAAGTAGCGCCCTTGTTGGACGGGCCGATCTTTTTCCGGTGCCCAACCGTTTGGGGCACCCCTGGCAAATCACGCTTTGGGTGGGCATTCCTTTCAAGACAAAAGTACCCCGCGATCGGCGCTCGCTAACGGGCAGACTCTGCTCAAATGAGCTTAACATAGCCAGCTTTCTGTTTAGCAGTGGGCTATCCCCTATGGTTTTCCCGGTTTCGGATCGGGTGAGCGACAAGAAATGCCGGATATTGGAGCTGCGGTTGGCAGGCTACCCTTGCCGAATGCCGTTTGAGCTTGCGCCACCTGCGTTGCACCCATAAGCGCAGATCCAGGCGGGGCACAGGCTGCGCCAAAGCCTAGCTTACCAGAGTCCGTGCCTTTTTGGCTTGGGCGTTTCCCGGTTTGGGGGATTTGGATCCGCTGCAGGGGGCTGAGGCGGATCCAATGCCTCGCCCGATCGCGGTTTTATCCCGCCCCACTGAGGCGCTCTGCGACTCTCAGTTTGGCCGATCGCGCCCGAGGATTACTGGCAATTTCTGCCTCTTTGGCCACGATCGGCTTTTTGGTCACTACAGTGAATCGCTCTTCACCGCGCAGTTGATGCTTCACCAACCGGTCTTCTAAGCTGTGAAAGCTAATCGCCACCAATCGCCCGCCCGGTTTCAGCCACCCGGGCGCTTTTTCTAAAAAACTTTCTAAACTGCTCAATTCGGCATTTACCGCAATCCGCAAGGCTTGAAATACCCGGGTGGCGGGATGAATTCTCCCATAGCGATAGCGGCGCGGCACGCTACCGCCGATCGCATAGGCAAGGTCGGTGGTGGTCTGAAACGGACGCTGCTGCACGATTTTGCGGGCGATCCCTCGGGAATATCTCTCCTCGCCATAGCGATAAAAAATATCCGCTAACTCCGCTTCGTCCCAGTGATTGACAATTTCGGCAGCAGTGAGGTCTTGGGCGCGATCCATCCGCATATCCAGGGGCGCTTCCTGGCGAAAGCTAAATCCGCGATCGGGCACATCCAACTGGGCGGAACTTACCCCTAAATCTGCGATCGCTCCATCAAACCGTTTCTCTCCCGGGTCGTATTCGGCAAAATTTCCCTGCCAAAATTCCACCGCATCGCCAAATTCCGCCAACTCGGCGCGCGCCGCCGCCAACGCCACTTCATCCCGGTCGATCGCGGTGACTTTCACCGAGGGGGCGGCTTGCAAAATCAGCCGCGAGTGCCCGCCACCCCCCACGGTGGCGTCTAAATAATGTCCCCCCGCCTGCACCGCTAGGCCCTCTACCACTTCCGCACTGAGAACCGGCACATGTGCAAACTGCGCCACCATTTCTGAATTCACCGAAACTCGATTATTGCCCACCTACCCAATCTCCCTATAATGATGAAAGAAAAGCAACAAAAATAAACATTTAGCTTCTCGGCGGGAAGCCCCGCGCTCTACCCGTGCTTGGTGAGCGTCGGGATGAGAGCCAGGGGAAATGGAG
>NZ_JAYFEQ010000759.1:0-30608 GCF_055795085.1 Phormidium sp. CCY1219
GGGGGGAGAACTCCTCCCTACGCATAAATGACGAGGGTTTCCGTTCTCCCCCTTACCAACCCTAATTTCTGATGATTCCACTCCCATCCCTTTAAGCCGGGATTGCCAGTCACTTTCCCTCTCGGGTCATGGCTGGGTTTTGTCAAGCTTGTCAGTTTCATTTCCCTCGGGCAAGGGACTCCCGCATCGCCCTGGGCGGATGTTAGCGCTCTGTTACGTCCCCCTCGTGAGGGAGAGCGATCCTGCAGGCCAATTATCGGGCAAGATTTATCTGCGCGATCGCCAATCGAATGTCACAGCCCTCCCTGTGGCTGCACCCAACCGCTTGCCAAAATAGCCCTCGCGCGATCGCAGCATAACACGACAAAACCTTAAATTTTTCTTGAAAATTCGAGGACGCAAAGATTTTTTTGCTTGCTCATCCATCATTTGCCTTTCCTTATCCCTCCCCCGCTTACTACTGTGTCGCCGATCGCGCTCAACCAGGGCGATGACGGGCAACCTCTCGGGCAAGGGGGTGGATCGGTGTGGGTAAAAACGAACCAAAACGAAAAAGCTGTTTGGGAAGCCACTGTTTCTGGTACGATGGCTGACGGAATGCCGTTGCAGAACCATCCACGGTGGTGGTGCTGCTGTCACGGTCACTCGAAACTGACCAAAAAACGGCTTCTTTCCCCTCAGCAGAGGGGAATGCTACATTCGTTCTGCATTGGAGTTAGTTGTGGATTTATCGCAAATTCCTGCCCAACCGAAACCGGGCTTGCTCAACGTTTTGATTGAAATTCAAGCCGGGAGCAGAAATAAATATGAGTACGATAAGGACTTGCAAGCGTTTGCATTAGACCGGGTTCTTTATTCTGCAGTTTACTATCCCTACGATTACGGGTTCGTTCCAAATACCCTAGCCGAGGATGGAGACCCCCTCGATGGAATGGTCATTATGGATCAACCGACGTTTCCCGGATGCGTAATTACCGCCCGTCCCATCGGATTGCTAGAAATGATCGATACCGGAGAACGCGACGAAAAAATTCTGTGCGTTCCCGATAAAGATCCGCGTTATGCCAACGTGAAATCTCTCAAAGATATCGCCCAACATCGCTTAGACGAAATTTCCGAATTTTTTAATACCTACAAAAACTTGGAAAACAAGAAAACCGAAATGCTCGGTTGGAAAGATATCCACGAAGTGATGCCCTTGGTGGAAAAATGCGTGAAAGCCGGGAAGGAATACGGTAGAAGCTAAGCGATCGCCCTAAAACAGCCTCCCCAACCCTTCGCGCAGGCGGCGGACTCCCAAGAGAAAACATTGTCCCGCCGCCACAATTAATTTAAACGTTAATTCACTTAATTTGCATAACTGATTAAGTCACTAATAATGACCTCGCTCGCGGTTTCCCCCGAATCAGGTATGGAAATTTTTGCCCTTGCTTTCTAGTGTCGGAAAATCCCAAAGCGCCACCTTGCGTCACCCCGAATGAAAAATCCCCTTGATTTGTCAACTTCAAGGGGGTGAGAGAGGCAAAACCCACGACGGTGGTTGCGCTCTCACTCGCACCAGTATTTTCCAAAAAAGAGCGGCTATAAGATGAGGAATACCTCGGCAGAGAAAATCGCAAAAATGGGAAAAACTATGCAAATTAAATGAATAAAAGCGAAGACAAGCCCTCCCCAGAGCGATCGCCGCCAAATCGGGAAAGGGAGTTTCAGCAGCGGGAAACGAGGGGAGGATTTTCCAGTTGCTATGGCCCGGAAAAGTTGAAGCCAGGGGGTGAGGGTGGCTAAAATCATTCATATGAAAGATTTGAGAAGGAAAATTTTTGTTTTGGACAAGCGGTTGTGACGTCAGAACGGTTAAAATTTATAACTAGCCCCTGCTCGAAACCCGGGCCAGTGGTTTAACTGCAAGCGTGGGAAAAGAACTTCGTTGCAGGGCAAAGGTCCCGAGGATGTCGGTAACAGTTGTAACCGAACTCGACTCCGACCGATAGGAGGCCAAGAAATTAGCAAGCTTTACACAATAAAAGCTGTCGTTCATTTCTCCCTTAATAAAAAAGGGGAGCAATCCGCCAAACTTTTCAATACATCTCCACATCATGCAGCGTACTCTCCTTTTGGCAAAAATCCACAACTGCACCCTAACCAGTGCTAATTTGAATTATGTGGGTAGCATCAGCATCGATCGAAAGTTATTAGAGGCGGCAGGTATCTTGCCCTACGAGCAAGTGCAAGTTGTCAATAAATCAAATGGTGAGCGATTCATTACCTATGCGATCGAAGCCCCTGCCGGGTCCGGCGCGATCGAACTCAATGGTGCCGCCGCGCGCAAGGGAGTCACAGGCGATCGCCTGATTATTATGACTTACGGACAATTCACCCCTGAAGAAGTGAAAACCTACTCGCCCACGGTGGTTTTCGTGGATGAATTCAACCATCAGTTAGAAATCCAGCCCGAGAATCACAGCAACAACACTCACTCCCCCCAGCCCTTGTCCACCCCCTAGATGCCGAGTCCAAACCCCTCCCATTGGATAGCCACTATGGAAACCCCACCTGATTCTGAATTTGTTGTCAATTTCTGGGGGGTGCGAGGCAGCATCGCCACCCCAGGAAAAGAAACAGTTCACTACGGCGGTAATACGTCTTGCGTGGAAATGCGAGTTGCAGGCAAACGCCTGATTTTCGATGGCGGTACCGGCTTGCGGTTACTCGGAAAAAGTTTGCTCCCCGAGATGCCCGTGGAAGCCTACCTGTTTTTTACCCATTCCCACTGGGACCACATCCAAGGATTTCCCTTTTTCGTGCCCGCCTTTATCCCGGGCAACTGCTTTCACCTGTACGGAGCCATTGCCCCGGATGGTTCTACCATGAAACAGCGTCTCTCCGATCAGATGCTGCATCCCAATTTTCCAATTCCGTTACAGGGGATGCGCTCGAATTTGAAATTTTACGACCTGAAACCGGGGGATGCGATCGCAGTGGATGATATTACCATCGAAACCGCGCACCTGAACCATCCCAGTGAAGCGATCGGCTATCGCGTTTCCTGGCGCGGAGGCACCGCCGTCTATTGTACCGACACCGAACATTTCCCCGATCGCCTGGATGACAACGTACTGCAACTGGCGCGCAATGCCGACCTGTTGATTTACGATGCCACCTATACCGACGAAGAATACTATCACCCAAAAACGCCGAAAATGGGATGGGGTCACTCCACTTGGCAGGAAGCAGTCAAAGTGGCAAAAGCTGTAGGGGTCAAACAACTGGCAATTTTTCATCACGATCCCGCGCACGACGATAATTTTCTCTTAGATGTAGAATCTCAAGTCAAAACTGCATTCCCTGGCGGTTTCTTGGCCCGAGAAGGCATGCGGATTCCCATCCTGTAACCGGGGCGCGCGTCTCCCATAGGGTCGCCTCTACTGACCGGTGCAAAAACCACCGGTAGTGGCGGCTAAAATTTTTGGCAGTTCTGGGTTGCCCCCCTCCCGTGCAATGCCACTGTCAAACCATTGCATTAAAATTCCCCCGCCTAGGTGCAGGAGGCGCTTTCTGGCCCACCGCCACTTCTAGTTGCCAGAATTTTCTCCCCCTTCCCGAAGCTAATTATAGGGCTTCAGCCATTTGCTGGCCAAAAATACTCCTTTCGATAGTTTAACTCCAGAAAGACAGAAGGTTACACTAACCGTGACAGTCAATCTGCAGCGGTTTGGAACCAGTGCTTAGGCAGCGCTTTTTCCACATTGTTCCGTCTGCATCTCCACTCCCTGGCAAAGTCAGGGAGGGGAAGAATTGACCGCTCAACAATATTGCAGAAGATGGAGAAAAAACATATGTCTGATAATCCCGTATTAGAACGAGGCGATCGCGGTGAATCTGTCAAACAAATGCAGCAGATTTTAAATCAAATGGGCTACGATTTAGGCTCATCTGGAGTCGATGGTCTCTATGATGAAGAAACAGAAACAGCCGTCAAACAATTTCAATCCGAGATGAACCAGCAATTTCCCGAAGCTCACGTTTTGGTTGATGGCAAAGTTGGCAACCAAACTTGGGCATTTCTACATAAAAATAAATCGTAAGTTGTCGGCTAAAGACACACTCATATCTCGGCTTTATTGAAGTAATCATCATCAGGGTGAGGGTCTCGTTACCTGGGAAAATAGGGAGCGAGATTCTCACATTTTTATGCTTGACTATTGCAAAATTTTATGTAACTAACATGAGCGGGTTAACGCGGCTCCGAGACCTCCATTTCTACACAACCTGCAAAATAATTGGCATGCTTTCTTATCTGCCCTATGGCATAAGATTTAGATGGCAATCAAATCGGCATAGTCTGATGCCATTTCCCCTTCGGTTAGGGTATCGCTTTCCAGTTGCGGAGTCCACAGGAGTTCCAGTATCATCAGATAATCCGAGGACATCGATCGCAGGGTATTAAGCGCTGATTTTAATGCCGCTGCTGAGGCAATTGGTGCGGTAAATAATGGGCGATCGTGAGCGGTTCCCACCAACACCGTAACCACCACATACGCCGCTTCCCCCGCTTCGGTTTCCGGCGAAACTTCTTGTTGTTGGATTTTGCCTTCTACATTACTGAGGGTTTCCGCACTATATTTGCGCCGTTCTTTCAGGGAGGATTTATCAAAGGCAATTTGCGCGGCTTCTCGGCTGGGGAAGGTTTCCGAGTGGCCTAAAACATGAGTCCAATGTTCTGAATGCTTCAGCAAACATTCGGTGGCTTCGTGCAAGAGGTCAAACAATCCCGCATTGGTTTCCGTATCCGCTGCAATCGTTATATTTGACAATTCTGATTGAATGGAAGTCACTCTCGCACCTAGGGCTACCTGGAGTTTAGTCAAGGTGACAATATCGTTTTCGAGTTCGTTGTTTGGCATAATTTGGATTAATAAAAAATTGAATTCGCTATCTGTTAGGGAGGACAATACACTCCAGATTTTGGAGTAAATCGGAGGGTGATGTTTTTTTGATATTTTAGCATCCCGATGGAAATAGAAGGGTGGCGAGGGGGAGAATTAGGGGAGAAGACGCGATGCAATGTCACCTGCAAGGGGACACAAAAGGGGAAAAACGCCGAGTGAGGGGGCGATCGCAGCACGAAACCCCCGGGCGAGGCGGCGAGCGTAGGGTCTTGACCAATAGCGATCGCTCTGTTAAGATTGGGAACGCACAAACGAAAAATGCTGCGATCGACCCACTGAGGGTATTGGTAAATTGGTACGACTTCTATCTAGCCCGTTAGGGGGTAAGCCTCACTCCTATGGTGGCACCCACTGCATTTTAGAACTGTACGATTGTCCTGGCGAATTGCTCGACAATGCGGAAGCGATCGCCAAGACGCTGAGGGAAGCGGCAAAAGTAGCGCGATCGAAAGTATTAAACGAAGTTTTGCACGAATTCGATCCCCAAGGCGTTACCGCCTTACTTCTTCTGGCAGAATCCCACATTTCAATTCATACTTGGCCCGAATCTGGATATGCGGCGGTAGATGTTTTCACCTGCGGGGAAAACACTAAACCCAAAGAAGCCTGTCACTTTTTAGCAAAAACCTTGCAGGCGAGCGATTATTCTCTACAGGTGATTTCCCGTGGCATTCCCGGTAAGGATACCTGCCTCAATCGCATTGCATAACAGTTTTTTGATAGTCAACCTGCGGGCATAATCACCCCTTAGCACTCGGTTAAAAGTTTCCATGCATCAAAACAATTTTAGTGCGGTTTTACAGATTTGCAATCCCCTCACCGAACGGGACATTTGTTTCCATACTATCAATCGGGTTTTGTTCGTCCAAAAAACCGCTTACCAACAACTTCATATTGTGGAAAGCGATTCTTTTGGTAAATCGTTGCTCCTCGATGGCGACTATCAAGCGTCTACAGTAGACGAACACTTTTATCACGAATTTTTGGTGCATCCGGCGCTCTTAGCCTGTGCAAAACCAGCAAAAGTGTTAATTTTAGGTGGAGGAGAAGGCGCAACCTTGCGAGAAGTCTTGCGCTGGAACAGTGTGGAAAGCGTGGTAATGGTCGATATTGATGGGGAAGTGGTAGAAGCTTGTCGCCAATATTTGCCAGAAATGCACCAAAACTCTTTTGAAGATAGCCGCAGCGAGGTACGGATTGAAGATGCCATACACTTTGTCGAAAATACGGATGAGAGGTTTGATGTTATAATTTCTGACCTGTCAGATCCGATTGAAGATGGTCCCTCTTTCCGGTTATTTACTCGAGAATATTTGCAAAAATTTCGTAATTTGCTTGCGCCGGGAGGCTGCTTCACCATGCAAGCTGGATCGGTGGATTTCAGCTATCTTACCATCCACGCGCGGTTGGTGAATACGGTAAAATCTCTATTCCCTCACGTAGAATCTTACACCTATTTTATTCCGAGCTTTTTAGCGAATTGGGGATTTATTGTAGCTGCCGATCGCCCCATCGAACCACATCGAGATCCAGCAACCATCGATGGGGCGATCGCCGAAAAAATATCGGGTCAATTACGCGAATTCGATGGGATTTCATGGTTGGGTGCCCTGCACTTACCCCGCTACATTCGCGAGGCGATCGCCAAAGAAACCGAACCCTTTACCCTTGCCGAACCTCCCAAACACGAACGATTGCGATCGGGTCATTAGTCAATGACCAATGACCAATGACCAATAACTAACCAATTTGAATCATTTCACTGTAGTGGGTTAACAAATCGTCATAACTGAGACTATCATTTGGATCTTGAGGACTCCAGAGCAACTCAAACACCAGGAGATAATCTGGGGTAATGGCAGCCACCTGCTGTAAAACCTGCTGAAGTTCTTCTGCAGAATGGATCTGGTCAAATAGGGGCTTATCGTCTTCCGTAGCGATCGCCAAAGTCACCACAATATAATAAGCCGAGTCGCTGTCTTCGTCATTGCCCCCCGTGTCGCCATAGCGAACGCGACCCCCCACATTGCTCAGGGTTTCGGCAGAAAACTTGCTACGTTGTGCAACCGAGATTTGTTCGAACACCCGTGCGGCTTCCTCGCGAGAGTTCACCGTTTCGGAACTGGCATACAGGTGAGTCCAGTAGTCCGGATGGCGCAACAAAGCCAAAGCCGAGGCTTGCAACAATTCTGCCAGTCCCTCTGGAGTGTCTAGATCCGCGCTGAGACTGAGATCCGTGAGTTCGGATTGGATATCGCGCGCCGATGCCAGGAGGGCCACTTGCAACTTACTCACGGTGACAATATCGTTCTCGAGTTCCTGGGCGGCACTGGGGCTGGCATTGCGCTTCGAGATCGCATACCATACCGCCGCTACGGCACCGCCGAGGATTAATAAAAACAGGAGAAAGCCCCAGGGGAAACCGCCGGAAGAACGAGTTTGAGCGGAGGAATAGCCCGATTGTGGGGCAGTTTGCACCGGTTGGGTTGCCGGTTGCGTTACCGAGGGAGAAGAAACGCCGCTTTCGGAACTGGGAGGCACCACCGGGGCGGGTTTGAGTCCGGATTCCGTGGAGTCCTCATAGGGGCGCTCATCGTACCGAGGAGCCGGATAAGTAGGTTGTGGGGCTGGTTGGGGAATCGGTACGGGAACCGGGACGACGATCGTGTTGTTACCGGATCCGCGAGAGGGTTGAGAGGCGGGAGTGGTAGGAGTAGAAGTGGTGCCTCGATTGGTGTTGGTGGGAGTGGCGGGTGCTGGTGCCGGTGAGGGTTGACGCTCAAACGAGCCGCCGCGAACTCGTCCCCCGGTGTTTCCGCGACTGGGAGTAGTTTGGCTGGGGGTGGAATTACTGGGGCTAGTGGTGGAGCGAGAGGGGGTAGTGGAGCGAGAGGGGGTAGTGGAGCGAGAGGGGTTAGAGCGAGAGGGGTTAGAGCGAGAGGGGCTAGAGCGAGAGGGGCTAGAGCGAGAGGGGCTAGAGCGAGAGGGGCGCGAGGGAGTCGAGCGATTAAAAGAGCCGCCACGAGTGCGCCCGCCAGTTCTGCGAGCCTCAGCGATCGCGTTAAAAGAGAGCCAAGGTTGGGTATCGCGGGCCGAGAAGTCAATCTTGAGTTCATTGAGGAGCAAGAATGACAGGAAGGTAGCGAAGAGGAGTTGAAATTTTCGCATGGCTAAAAAGCAGGGTTAGTTTTCTCCGTGATAGCCGATGGGGAGGTTATTCGTCATCCGCACTATTGCGGTGTCGATCGCCACCTTCAAGCAGGTCCGGGCGGCGATCGCGGGTGCGGTGGAGTTGCTGTTCGCGACGCCACTGAGCGATTTTGGCGTGATTGCCCGAGAGCAAGACATCTGGAACTTTCCAGTCGCGGAATTGAGCGGGGCGGGTGTAGTGGGGGTAGTCGAGCAATCCCGACTCGAAACTTTCTGCCATCAGGGACTCCCGTTTGCCCACCGTGCCCGGTAACAGACGCACCACTGCATCCACCAGAGTCAGGGCGGGGATTTCGCCTCCAGTGAGGACGAAATCGCCCACAGAGACTTCCCGGGTGACTAAATGCATCACCCGTTCGTCCACCCCTTCATAATGGCCGCAAATCAAGACCAATTGCTGGGAGTGGGTGGCGAGGTGCCAGCAGAGTTGTTGATTGAGGGGTTCTCCTTGGGGGGTAAGCAGAATCACCTCGCGCGGTTCGAGAACCGGCAAAGACTCCACCGCCGCAAACAGGGGTTCTGGCTTCATTACCATGCCCACACCGCCGCCATAGGGTTCGTCATCCACCCGTCGATGTTTGTCCGTGGCAAAGTCGCGGGGGTTGACCAGATGAACGGCGGCTATTTTTTTAGCCGTAGCTTTGCCTAACAGTGAAGTTTGTAACGGCGTGGTGAAAAATTCTGGGAATAAGGTGATAATATCTATTCGCACGGGGATAGTAAGCGATCGCGCACAATCTTCTATTATAAGTACGCCGGCTCAATCCCGGGTTAAAAACCCCCAAACTGCTTAACCAGCTTGCGTCACAGCGCCTATCGTTCCCGGGAGAATCTCCAGGAATGGGGTGGAGTGCTTGTCCAACCCGCCCAGAAAAAGGATCCAAACAACCCAGAAAAATGACCGAGGATAATTTGCGCGAAACCTAAAGATTTGTTTAAATTATCAAACATTCAACCCCAGCACTGTGCGTCCTTGCCCTAAGAAAGGGGGTCAAACCACCTGTAGGGGAGGGGAAAGCGGCGGAAAACCTCAAGTCATTCGATGAGAACCCATACCGTGGCCGCAAGGGGAGAAAATAGTGAGACAATAAAATTTTCCGCAACCAAAATGCGATAGGTGTCGAGAGCCGCCCAGGAGCGATCGCGGAAAGTGGGACAATCAGCTCAAAAGCCGCAGCGCAGATTAACAAGACTCAGATATCCAATCACTAACGGCCAATAGCAAGACCATCCATGCTACAGTTAGAAACTCAATCCCAGCAAGAACAGACGCCCCAACCGCTGAAAAGCACTGTAATGGTGATTGGCGGAGCCGAAGACAAAGTTCACGGACGCGAAATCCTGCATACGTTTTTTACGCGAGCCGGCGGGACTGATGCGCGAATTGCCATCATTCCTTGTGCCTCACGAGAGCCATCGGCGATTGGGGACAGATACCGGAAAATATTCGACGAAATGGGTGCCAAGGCGATTGAGTTGCTCGACATCCGGGATAGATCCGAGGGAGAAGACCCCCGGTGGCAAGAGTACCTCGAAGATTGTACTGGCGTGTTTATGACCGGTGGGGATCAACTCCGGTTGTGTGCCTTAGTTGCCGACACTCCCCTGATGGAAAAAGTGCGGATGAAGGTGCGCGAAGGGAAAATCGTCCTCGCGGGCACCAGTGCGGGAGCGGCAGTCATGGGACATCATATGATTGCAGGTGGAGGCAGCGGCGAGTCGCCGAATCGGTCATTGGTGGATATGGCAACCGGACTGGGGATCATCCCCGACGCGATCGTGGATCAGCATTTTCACAACCGAAACCGAATGGCGCGGTTGCTCTCGGCGATCGCCTCCCATAGCGATCGCATCGGCATTGGCATTGACGAAGATACCTGTGCCCTCTTTGAAGGCGATGGCACCATTCACATTATGGGCAAAGGTACGGTGACGATTATCGATCCGGGTAACGCCTTCGGCACCAACGAACCCCAGGTGGGAGCCACCGATCCCCTGAGCCTTTACAACCTGCGCGTCCACGTCTTGTGTCACGGCGATCGCTACGAATTGCGTCAGCGAACCCCTCACCCAGCTGGGCCTTTCACCAATAATGGCTGAACCGCTCCCCCTTTTTCTTCGCCGGAAGTTCAATCCCTAAAACCCTCGCGGCGGAAATCCGAAGGCCAAAATAAAAAACTGACACTTCGCGCTTCACCCGAGCAGACTACCTTCCGGCTTTTTCTTACCCTCTAGAACTCCGAAGCGATCGCGACCAAGTTGTTCACTACGAACAGTATTTCGGCTTTTAAAAGCCAGAAACTAAAAGCAGTGCCGCCATCGCAGCCAACAAAACAGCATCATCCTCGCGCACAGCTATGAAAATACTCAAAATCCAGACATTACGCGGTCCTAACTATTGGAGTATTCGACGCCATAAACTCATCAATATGCGTCTCGATTTAGAGGACTTAGCCGATAAGCCAACTAGCGAGATCCCCGGCTTCTACGAAGGACTCACCGAAGTGCTACCCAGTTTAGTGGAACACCACTGCTCCCCTGGTTGTAGGGGAGGGTTCCTGGCTCGGGTGGAAGAAGGAACCTATATGGGTCATGTCATCGAACATGTGGCCCTCGAATTGCAAGAACTCGCGGGGATGGTGGTTGGCTTTGGTCGCACCCGCGAAACCTCCACCCCGGGCATCTATCAGGTGGTCTTCGAGTACGTGGACGAACAAGCGGGTCGCTATGCCGCCCGGGCAGCAGTACGCCTCTGTCGCAGCATTGTGGATACCGGCAGATATCCAGAGTCGGAAATCGACCAAGACATGCAAGACCTGAAAGACTTGTGGGCGAGAGCTGCCCTCGGTCCTTCTACGGAAGCCTTGGTCAAAGAAGCACAAACCCGAGGCATTCCCTGGTTTCACTCCAGTGCCCGCTCGATGATCCAGCTCGGCTTCGGCATCCACCAAAAGCGCATCCAAGCCACCCTCACCGATAGCAGCAGTATTTTAGGGGTCGAACTCGCCTGCGACAAAGAAGGCACGAAAAGAACCCTGCGCGATGCAGGCGTCCCGGTGCCCCGTGGCAGCACCATCCATTACCTGGACGAACTCGAAGATGCGATCGACGATGTGGGCGGCTATCCGATCGTCATCAAACCCCTCGACGGCAACCACGGACGGGGCATCACCATCAATATCAACTCTTGGAGTGCCGCCGAAGAAGCCTACGATGCCGCTAGCGCCGCTTCCAGAACCCGCTCGGTGATTGTGGAACGCTACTATCGCGGTCGCGACCATCGCCTCCTGGTGGTCAACGGCAAATTAATCGCCGTGGCGGAACGAGTCCCGGCTCATGTGGTGGGGGATGGTAAGTCTACGATTGAAGAACTCATCGATCGCACCAATCGCGATCCCAACCGAGGGGACGGTCACGATAATGTCCTGACCCGCATCGTGGTGGATAACCCCACCTTGCAGCGCCTAGAACGCAAGGGCTGCAGCCTCGATACTATCCTCGATGACGGGGAAGTCATGTATCTGCGCGATACCGCTAACCTCAGCACCGGCGGCATCGCTATCGATCGCACCGATGAAATTCACCCGGAAAATGTCTGGCTGGCCGAACGAGTGGCTAAAATTATCGGCCTTGACATTTGCGGCATCGATGTGGTAACGGAAGATATCACCAAACCCCTGCGGGAAAACGATGGCACGATTGTGGAAGTGAATGCTGCTCCGGGATTCCGCATGCATGTCTGCCCCAGTCAGGGTCTGCCGCGCAATGTGGCGGCTCCCGTCCTAGACATGCTCTTCCCTCCGGATACTCCGGCTCGCGTTCCCATCCTCTCGGTCACGGGCACTAATGGCAAAACTACCACCACCCGCCTGCTGGCTCATATCTACAAGCAAACTGAGAAAACTGTGGGCTACACCACCACCGATGGCACCTATATCGGCAATTTCTTGGTGGAAAAAGGCGACAATACCGGCCCGCAAAGTGCAGAACTGATTCTGAAAGACCCCAGTGTGGAAGTGGCAGTGCTCGAAACGGCCCGGGGTGGCATCCTGCGATCGGGTATGGCGTTCGATCGCTGCGATGTGGGGGTGGTCCTCAATGTGTCCGCAGACCATCTCGGTATCGGCGATATCGATACCATCGAGCAAATGGCTAACCTGAAAAGTGTGGTGGCTGAAGCAGTCCAACCGGAAGGCTATGCTATCCTCAATGCTGACGATCCGTTGGTGGCATCAATGGCTAAACGGGTGAAGTCGAAAGTGGCTTATTTCTCGATGAATCCCGATAGCGAACTCATCCACGACCACACCCGCCAAGGCGGTCTGGCAGCAGTTTACGAGAATGGTTATCTCTCGATTATCCACGGGGATTGGACCCTACGCATCGAAAAGGCGGTGAATGTGCCGCTGACAATGGGCGGACTGGCTCCGTTTATGATCGCTAACGCTCTGGCCGCTTGTTTGGCGGCGTTCGCCAATGGGGTGGAAATTGAGGAGATTCGCGATGGGTTGGCTACTTTCCAAGCTTCGGTGGCCCAAACTCCGGGACGCATGAATCTGTTTAATTTGGGCAGCTATCATGCTCTGGTGGACTACGCTCACAATCCGGCTAGCTATCAGGCCCTCGGCGCTTTCGTTCGCAATTGGTCCGGGGAAACCATCGGCGTGGTGGGCGGACCTGGCGATCGCCGGGATGAAGATTTTATCCTGTTGGGTAAATTGTCGGCGGATATCTTCGACCAGATTATCGTCAAGGAAGATGACGATACGCGCGGACGCCCTCGCGGTGACGCGGCAGATTTAATCGTTAAGGGCATTGAAGAGGTGAACCGCGATCGCCAGTTTGAAATGCTGCTCGATGAAACTGAGGCGATCGAAACTGCTCTGGATGGCGCTCCCTCGGGCAGTTTGGTGGTCATCCTCCCGGAAAGTGTCAGCCGCGCTATTCGTCTGATCGAACAGCGCCAACCGGTGGAAGAATCGCGCAGTCCAGACAATGGCGATCGACCCGTGGATTCCCCGGAATACAGCAAGTCGGCGAATTGAACGAACCATTGAGAAGGAAGAATTGAGCTGTAGGGTGGGCAGGGCACTGCCCACCCTACTACCCTAACTTTGCAGATGCATTGTTTCTTCATTATTCTTAATTCTTCCTTCTGGGTTGGAGAAGTCCCGCAACCCTATATGATGGTAACGATGCGCTCAAATGCGCTTCATCTGTGTAAGGCTTCATTCCAGACGGGTAAAAACTGTGTCTTTGACTTCAACTCCCTGCTTGCGTAGCGAACAACATGTCCTCATCCGCCAGTTGGCCGATTGCATTGAGCAAGTCTGGCAAGATAATTTAGACCTCTCGCCTTATCCGCTTCCCTCTGATTTGGGTTATGTGGAAGGACGCTTGGAGGGGGAAAAACTGCGGATCGAAAATCGCTGCTACCAAACGCCGCAATTTCGCAAGCTGCATCTGGAACTGGCGAAAGTGGGCAACAATCTCGATATTTTGCACTGCGTCATGTTCCCAAATCCAACCTACGATTTGCCGATGTTTGGCACGGATTTGGTGGGCGCAAGAGGTCAGATTAGTGCCGCGATCGCCGATCTGTCTCCAGTTCGCGATCGCGCTTTGCCCGCGTCCTATCTGCAAAATCTGGGTGCTTTGCCCACCGTTGAGTTTTCTCATCCCCGGGAACTCCCGCCTTGGGGCAACATTTTTTCTCAGTTTTGCCTGTTCGTTCGCCCCGACGGCAAGTCGGAAGAAGCTCGATTTCTGTCCCGAGTGGCCGCGTATCTGAAAATTCACTGTCAGCAAGCTACCCAAACTTTGCCGACGCCCGATCGCGCCGGGGACATTCTCGCGGGTCAGCGCCACTACTGCACCAATCAACGCAAAAATGATAAAACTCGTCGGGTGCTAGAAAAAGCCTTCGGCAAAGACTGGGCAGATTATTACATGACAACGGTTTTGTTTGACTTGCCCCCGGGTAATGAGTCAACTTCTACAGGCTGAAGCCACGCAGCTTGGACGACCCAACGTCTAATTAAAAGTTGGCTAGACCTGTAGCCCTCGAGCGATAACACTTCCGGGTATTTCCCTAGCCCGGATTATCTGTTGGCCTTCTTGGGTGAAGGCACTGGATTATTCCAGGACACAACGTTTTTGGTGGTCGTAGGGACACACAACTTGTAAAACAAGGATTATCTCTTATGTTACGAGTACCAGTACAAAATCCCGATGGTTCCCCGGCAATGCCGACAAAACCCGAAGCGGGCCCGTCGTTGGGTCAAAGAGGGGAAAGCAACTCCCCACTGGAACGATACAGGTTTGTATTATGTCCGTCTGGTAGCTGAACCATCGGGTCGCGAAACTCAGAAAATAGCAGTTGGCTGCGACCCTGGCAAAAACTATACGGGAATTGCAGTCCAGTCTTGCAAATTCACCCTTTATACGGCCCATTTAGTTTTGCCTTTCGACCGCGTTAAAGAAAGACTTGGCTCTGCTGTTATCAAAAAAGGCAAAGTCATTAAAAATGTCAGAAACCGAGCATTGCAACGTCGGGTGCGACGAGGCAGAAGAATTAACAGGAAAATGCCTTTTAGCCTACGCGCCCACCGACAAAAGCGATTTGATAATCGTCGTAAAAAAAGGTAAATTAGCTCCATCTATTCGGGCATCAAGAGAAATGGAAATCAGGGGTATTACTGAACTATCCAATATTTTCCCTAGAACCAAGATTGTTTACGAATTGGTCAAAGCTGATGTCGATTTAACCAGTGGTAGAAAAGGGGCACGTTCGAGCCAAGGGTTTTCTCCAGTTATGTTAGGGCCAAACTACTGTGTTGAACAACTCAAATCTATTGCCCCAGTTAAGACAGTTTATGGCTGGCAAAAGAATAATAACGGAACCAGTCAAATACGCCGATATTTGGGATTGGAGAAAATTAAGGATAAAAAAGCTCAAGTACCCGAATCTCATGCAGTAGATGGCATTGCTTTGGCTGCAAGCGAGTTTGTCCGTTATGGAGTGACTCCCAGGAAAAACTGCGATACTTGGGACCCGAAAGGGTTGGTTAACATTACTCCTTGCGTTTTTCGAGTAACAACTAGACCCGCTTACTTCCGTCGTGCTTTGCATTTTGATAATGCTGAAAAAGGCGGCATACGCAAACGTAAAGGAGGGACAATTACTCCTTTTAATGTTCGTTATGGCGGTAAAGTTTTAGCTGAAAAAGCAGGGAAAACATACATCGGATGGGTTGGAGGTTTTACTAATACAAAGACCAAAAATATTAGCGTTTACGACCACAATTGGAAAAGAATTGGGCAATTTTCTTCTAAGAAGATTAAACTAATTCGTCGCTCTAATAAACTCTGTACTGTTTAACTCACGACGGTTAAAACCGTCGTGAGTCTTTCCTCCCCGAACTAAAGTTACGGGGATTCCAGACTCTCGATTACTTTTCTTGATGCGGTGGGGATGACTCAACTCCCCCTCACCGATTCGTGAAGCTTGCAAGAGGATTCCATAGTTATGTCAGAGAAAGTGGCCGCCCAGGTTTTCATTTCGGGTCAAGTTCAAGGTGTGGGCTTTCGCTTTAGCACCGTGAATGAAGCTAAGCAAAATGGCGTCACCGGCTGGGTTCGCAATCTCCCTGATGGTCGCGTCGAAGCTGTTTTTGAGGGCAGCAAAAATGCGGTAGAAAAAATGATTCAATGGTCTCATCAAGGTCCGTCTTCGGCGGTGGTGCAAAATGTATCGGTGGACTATCAAGAACCGCAGGGATTTAGCGATTTTCAAACTCGTTATTAAACACTCGACTATCGCCGAGCAAGCACCACCGTTTGGTCATTGGTTATTGGTCATTGGTTATTGGACAAAGAATTGCGAGTTGACAATCAGCGACGCCTGACCTGTTAAGTGAGGATTGCGGGAATCAGTGGCTCGCTAACTTTACGTGAGATATGTTGGGCTAAAAGTAGCGGGCAGCGATCGCGCCGATGCGGTCGAGGCGAGCTGCCCAGGGGATGAGCGCGATCGGGTTACTGCATTCCCGGGCGAGGAAGTGCCAAACCGCTCGGGCCGCCGGGGTAAGTTCCCGGTTGAGAAAACGTGATATATGCCATTCCCGACTGACCGGGAGCGCGATCGTGCGGCATGACCCCGGGATTGCCATACAAACCGATCGCCCCATCGAGCTTTGCATGAGCCAGATTGGCACCGGCCAGATTTGCCCCACTGAGATTCGCCCCACTGAGATTCGCATTAAACAAATTAGCGTTTCTCAAATCAGCCCCATTCAGATTCGCATCCCCCAAGTCCGCATCCACCAACCGGGCATCCTTGAGATCTGCATTCGCCAGGGTGGCCTCAGTGAGTTGAGCATTTCCCAGATTCGCCCCCGCCAAGTGGACGCCACTGAGGTTGGCGCGCGTCAGTTGAGCGCCAATCAAATTGGCTCCTTTCAACTCCGCCCCACTGAGATTAGCATCGGTGAAATTGCTCTTCACGCAGTTAGCAAAACTCAAATCAGCGCCACTGAGATCCGCACCATTGAGCTTCGCCTCAAACAGATTCACCCCTTTGGCATCAAATCCACTAAGATCCGCATTAGTCAGATTTGCGGCCACCACATTGGCAAAACTGAGGTCTGCACCGGATAAATTGGCCTGAGTTAGATTCGCCTGGTTGAGATTGGAAAACACCAATTTGGCTCCACTGAGGTCAGCTTTACTCAGATTAAACCGACCCAGATAAGCGTCATTGAGGATACCTCCCTGACACTGTTTGGTTTCTAGTAAGCGTTTGATGTGCGCGTTATTGACAGCCATATCGTTGTTAAGCGATGGTTTTTTTCTACGGCAAATGATTTCCTTTCATCTTAGCCTTAGCTGTCACGAGAATGGGGATAGAGAAGGGATGATTTTGCGGATTTTTCCACCCTAGAGGAAAATTTGACCTCCTGGGGTCTCCACCTGTGGGTTAAATTGTCGCGAGAACCAACCACCTGCATTGCCCTTGGCTGACTTGGGAGGTGTATATTTTCCGTAGGGGTATAGCAATGGCGTGTTTTTACGATTTATATTTGAGAGTTGGGCGATCGGACTTGTAGGGTGGGCATCGATCGCTTTACAATGAGGAAGCTCTTTGGGAGGCTAACAGTTTATAAGGGCGATCGCCAACAGTGTTAATTAGTCATTAGGCATTTGGCTGCGAACAATAGATTTAACCTCAATAATGACTTCTCGAACTTGGTCTTTAGACACTAAGTTAGAATCTCCATGAGCAATAGAATTCCGGATTTTTACCAACCTTGTAATAAGTCTGTGGGTTTCTTTATTAATAACTCCTTTACCTTTTAAAACATTACTTTTATGTTGTAATCCTTTTTGTGGTATGCTTCCATCTTTTAGATTTTCTCGACAAAGTTCAGTCAACAAGCTTTCCAATGAACATAAACTAATCAATCCAGCTAAAATATACTGGTCTTCATCAAACAATTCTTGGGCTCGATCTATATGATTCAGGACGGATTGTACTTCTATCGCTAAAAAAAGGTTTTCAAATATACCATCTTTTAAATCGTCCAGTATTGCTTCTAAGGTAAGAGTGACTTCTTGTATATCAATTCCCTTCAAATAAATTTCTCTGCCTTTCTTGTCTTTTTTTCGGGTTAAAATTTCTAAAATATTAGAATATACTGTATTTTCCAGGGGGAGTTTACCCAACAAGTGCAAACACTGTTTTTGCCATTTGATTAGGTTATAAAGCAATTCACTGTAATGAGCTGGTTCTGCTAGTTCTGAAATCTCTGGTGATTCATAATATCCTGATATATCTGCGTAATTATCGCGATATTCTTGTGCGAAACAATCTTGACTCAGTTGTTTGCCTTGAGGAATTAAACTGGATAATTTTTTTTCAAATGGTGAAGTTTGAATTGGTTCGCCAACTCGCCAACTGAGTAAGTCATGACGCTTTTAGACACTTAGACTAAGAATACTTTCTTGTTTTTGATTGTGTGCTAAATTTTTAACTGCCAAATATTCTGTAATTAAGGCTTGGTTGACGTGGAAGCACAGACGGTTGTAGTCCGTATCGAGGAACCAAGCGGGGACATTTTGACCCGGCCAGCAGATCGCGAGATCCCCAGGGTTTTCCGGAGAGAGTGCGGTGGGAGGAGCCATGTTCTTAATATACCCCAACCAGGGTGATAAAATCCTTAATTTTTTGTTAAAAACCAGAGTAGATAACTTCCACATAACTTTTTGTAACGATTCTCATCAATCTCGTTACCTTGAAACCCCAGGGAGGGAGAAACTGATAGATTCGAGAAAGAACCCATGCAAGTCAGCGCAACTGGCGAATTGGGCACCCATAGCGCTGGCCAATTGCATAAAAGTTCGGCCAACCACAGATAACTACCTCGAGGCGATGGCTGCATAAAACTTCGGCCAACCACCGATCGCTAAAAGACCATCGCCTGAAACCGAGACAGCACCTGCTGTCAGTCCATCCGAGAAAAGTAGCAAAAGTTATGACAAGCGCACCATTTTGGCAAGCGAAAATCTGGGGATTGCTGCACGACCCTCCTCTGAAAGCGTTGCACGATAACAGCGGGCGCGCCCGGGAGGGAGCATGGCAATCCCTTGCTTGTATGGAAGATTGGATTTCCCCGAAAGCGAAATCCCATACTGCCTCAGAGTACAGCACCCAATGGCTGAAACACATTGGCTTGTGCGACCTAATCGCCGCCGCCAGCGATCGCGCTGCTTTAGGTCGGTTGCCCGTCCAAACCGCCATCAACTATGACACCCGAGGGCTAGAAATCCGGCACCTGCTATCCGGAGCCAAACAGACCTTGCAACTAGAGCAATGGCACCAATTCTTACTCGAACAGGGTCAAAATCGGAGTAATTGGTTAACCCAAATAGAAACCAACCTAATTCCGGAACAGATTCGCACCTGCGACGATTCCCGTCAAGTGTATTGGTGGCTGTGGCGATGCTATCCCGTAGCCCTAGCTAGCGCCCTCAACGGGGAAGCGGACATTCCCAACGAACCGACTTTACCCTTACTTCCTGCAGACACCCGTATTCCCGACGCTTCGGTGTGGAGTCATACCACCATGACCTCAGCCCTTGCCGGCGCGTTAGCGGGATATTATCCCGACGCCAGTGCCTATCCGCACAAGCGAGGGCGCAAAGGCAAAGATTACTTTGAATCCCGTCCTTATGTAGGGATTTTCAGCTTTGCCCCGGTGCAAGAACTCATTAAAGCCAGTCGCAAAATGCGCGATTTTTGGGCTGGGTCGTGGCTGTTGCACTATCTGTCTGCCAAAGTTGCTTGGGCGATCGCCTGGAAATACGGCCCAGACACCCTGCTGTATCCGTGCCTTTACGCCCAACCGCTAATCGACTTGTGGTTGTTGAAACAATATCCCCACTTTGCCCCTTGGATAGAAGCTCCCAACGAGCGGCAATTGCTCACAGCCGGCTTCCCCAACGTATTGGTAACGATTTTACCCAACAACGGGGCCGAAGCACCCGATGCAGGGAACCGCAAAAACCCCGTGAGTGCCGCGATGCAGCAAGCGGAACAAACCTTACGGCAAGAGTGGCTAGCTGTGGGGAAACAGGTGATATCCGAGTTACAGGAACAACTGCATTGGATGCCTTCTGTGAACCCGCATACCTGGACTGATTGGCTGGACTCCCAGTGGCAAACCTATTGGACCGCCTTGCCAATTGGCGACGCCAATGCGAAACTGCACCACTCGCCGCGCCAGCCGCAAAAATATCAATCTTGGGAAAAAGCGCAGAATGCCTTTGCCCGGCCCCCCGAAGACCTGCTCACTACAGATGAAGCCGAATTTGTCCGTAGCACTTACGAAGCAGCGGTTAAAAAAGCGTGGGAGGCTCGCCCCGATCGCCCGCAATCCTATAAAGCCAGACAGCCGAACTTAAATGTAGGCTCTTGGTGGGCGAACATTTTCGATCGCACCCGCTATGGGTTAGCGTCGGTAAAAAAGCCTCGCACTTGGGAAATTCCCTCGGCATTTGGGCCGCGCTCCACAATTTCCGGCATTGGCCCGGTGGTTCACAGCGGTAGCGATTGGGTCACAGAAGGGGAAACCCAAAAGCAGTGGCAGCGACAAGTGGGACTGTTTGACGGAATCGAAGAACTCAATGCCACAGAAGTGCTAAAACGGGGATTGCACCGAATTTTGCCCACCCTTTTAACCCGGCCCCAGACTCGCCTAGAACTCTACTACCCCGACCTGACCTCTGGGGTTGCCGGTTGGCTGCGGACCCATCCGGAGGCGGTGAGCGAGTATCGGCAGATTTGTGAGACGATTCGCCAGAGCTTCCCCTGGCTGCAAGACAATAACACCCCCGGAGCGAATCAGTGGGGGATTCCTTGGGTAGCGCAGAATCACCCCCACTGGCCGAATCCCCGCGCGCTCAATGCCGGGTGGGCGATTGAAGCCTTCGAGCCATCAGCGGAAAATTCCGAGCAGGTCTTCACGAAAACCGAACAAAAACAGAAGATTCAAGACCAACAGGAACAACTGCGCGAAGCGATCGCCCAGTGGTTTCCTCCAGGGAGCAATCCCACCGACTGGTACGTTCTCGCTGCCGGCGATGGGGATGGGATGAGCAATTGGCTCAAAGGCGAACCCCTGCAACCCTACCGCGATTACCTTCCCGAGGACCTCGCCAGTAAAATCGACACCCTCTCCCCAGAAATCCGCTCGGCGCTGCATAAGTTTCTCCAGTGCAAAAAACGCATGGGACCGGCCACCCATCAACATCTGAGTCGCGCCCTGCTCGACTTTTCCAATCAGTTGACCCCCTACCTGACAGAAGCGCGCTATGCCGGACGGCTGATTTATGGCGGCGGCGATGACGTTCTCGCTTATACCAACTTGTGGGAATGGGATAGCTGGTTGTGGGATATTCGCCAATGCTTTAAAGGTGCCGAGGACCCCCAGGGCGAGTTTGCGAACCAGGGGGATTATTGGCGCTGGACTGGCGGCGAGTTACCGAGCAATCTTGCGGAGCGGCCCTTGTTTACGATGGGGTCTCGCGCCTCGATTAGCTTTGGGATTGCGATCGCCCATCATTCCGTGCCCCTCGCCATTGCCCTAGAAAACCTCTGGAAAGCAGAAGAGGGGGCGAAAGACCATCGCACCCCCCTAGGCGAGCTGAAAGATGCGGTGCAGGTGCGAGTGATGTATGGCAATGGCAATATCCTTACTGCAACGGCGAAGTTTGATGCCTTCTGTCGGTGGCGATCGCTGTTGAATTTGCCCCATCTAGAGAGTGGCTTATTCGAACAGGCGGCAACTCTGTGGAGTCAGCACCCGGCACCCTCCCAGGCAGCGATCGCCCCTTGGACGATTGCGTTTTGTTCCCGTCGCGATGCCTTTCGGGGGAATCAATCCCTCGCCGATGACTTCCGCATGGCCTTAAGTGACTTTCTCGAACGGCTGTATCTCAGCACCGAGGAAAACCAGCGCGATCGCGAAATCAAAAACTGGCTGAAACTCGCCGCATTCGTCCTTCGCAACCGCGATATCAAACTAGGAGGTGAACGATAATGTTTTGGTACAAAATCACCCCCCTCGACGTGCTGCTCTTGCGCGATGCCAAGCCCTTTTCCCCCGGGGAACGGGCGTGGGCGGGGAGCGTATTTCCCCCTAACGGGCACACCCTCGCCGGGGCCTTGCGATCGCTAGTAGAAACTTCGGATACCTTTACCCTGAAAGGGCCTTTTTTCTGTTGCGGCGAACAGCTATATCTGAGCGCCCCGATGAATTATGTCGGCGGGTCTCAACTCTTGCCCATCCCGTGGCTTCCCGAGGGGCATCCCGATCGCCAACTGCTGTGGAATCGCAACCGCCCCGCCCCCTTGCTCTTGGAGAAAAAGCCTCCGAGTGAGCCTGAATCTAACGCTCACGAGCGCTTGTACTTATCCGCCGCCGCTTGGCGCAAACTGCTGCAAGGGGAAGAGTTAACCGCAAAGGAGCGCTACTGCGAACCCACGGAATCCCCGGAACCCTGGAGTGTGGAGACGCGATCGCACAATGCCTTGCAAGATGGCTCTCGGCAAGTGAAAGATGCCGATGGCTACTTTATCGAGAATGCGATTCGCATGGTGCCCGGGTGGAGTTTGGCGATCGCTCTGAATCGGGAACTCCCCACCGAAAGCGTCGCCCCCTTGGGCGGTGAAGGTCATCGGGTGTTGGTGCAGCGCTGCGCCGTTTTGGACCACCAGTGGGCACAGCTCTCGGAATTCTCCGAGAAACAACGAGCCACGGCGGGGCGCAAAGTCGCCTATCTCGTTACCCCTGGCGTGTTTGAGCGCAAGCACGATAACGGCAAGTCCCTCTGTCGGGGATGGCCCTGGGAATGGCATCTGGCTCACCAGTGTCACCCGCGCCAAAAAGTGGGCAGTTTGGTGAGCGTAGCTACTGCTAAACCAATTCCGATTAGCGGTCGGATTCGGGATAGCAAAGACCATCCCGGGACGAGCATTCCTGCTCCCCAGGTGTTTGCCGCACCTCCCGGTAGCGCTTACTATCTCGAATCCCCCGAGTTGTTGTTTGCCGAAGACACAACTCGTAGCGGCAAAGCCCATGAAAAAGCCCAACGGTTGCGCCAGTTGGGATATTCGGAATTACTTTGGAGTTCATACGAGGAATAACGATGACGGATTTTCGGATTGGATATCTTTACAGCCTTGCCCCAATTCATTGCGGGGGTGAAGGAAATCTGGGCAATATCTTGGAAATTGCTCGCGAAGTGCATACCAATTTCCCTTACGTTCCCGGTTCCTCTTGGCGCGGCACTTTGCGCTTCGAGGTCAGCACTCAAAATCAAGAAGCTGCTGATGCATTGTTTGGTAAAGAATTGAGCGATGGCGGACAAATGGGAGTGCATCAGGTGTGGTTCGGCGATGCTCGCCTGCTGTGGGTGCCCATGCGAACCCTGTCGATGAATGGGAACGATGTGTTTACCTGGGTTAGCTGTCACTCGTTGATTCGCGATTGTGCCTTGATTGCGCGCCAACCCGGGGCGACTTTCCCCGATGTCCCGGTGGGCACCCGCCCTGGCACTTATATGGTGGCTGATGCTCAATTGCAAGTCACTCGCTTGAATGACGAGCAAAAAAATGCGATCGCTCTCCCCGGAACTTGGCCGGATTCCTTGAGCGGTGCAGTTCAACCCACCTGGAATGCCAATCGTATCGTCTTACCCGATGCAGACTTTCAAGTGTTGATGGAACACTCCTTGTGGACGCAAATTCGCAATAAAATCCAAGACGATACCACCGGCGCAAATCAAGCCGGTTCGGCAGAGGTTTTTTGGACTGATGTTTGCATCCCCCGCGATACGATTTTGTATTTTGCCTGGGGCTACAATTTGCTGCCCAATCATCCGATTTCTCAACCCCAACATGAGTTGTTGCTAGATGCTTTGCAAGGCTTGGTGCAAGTTGGCGGGCAGGCAAATGTAGGCCGAGGTTGGGTGCAAAGTTGGGTTGCCAATGGCAACGCCCCCCAAGGCGCTCTCTCCCAACCCACACCAAAATCCACTGCTGTGGATGGATAAGTTGTGAGCCATTGAATGGGGTAACAGGGGCAACCTGACAGAGCGGATAGGGAGCAAAACGGGCTTTCAATCTCTTCTCCAAGGGAAGTCAAGCCGACTCTACCCCATTCATCTTTGATGAGAGTAGCGAGGGAAACTTCGCTACTCTCACCGCCCACTCCAACTTACTGCAATTCCCTCACAAAAATCTACCGGATTCGCGGAAATTTAATTTATCAGCGAGAGTTGAATTATGACCCCAAAACGTCAGAAAAAATCCTCTGGAAAATCCAGCAAAAACCCAGTCAATCAATCCCCTAAAAATACCATGACTCCAGCCAACCATTCTGCAACCAATGCCCAGTCTACTCGCAGCGTCAAACCGGAAGAAATGAGCGTAACCGCTCACGACCACATCCAAGCTTATCTCAAGGAAACGAACAAATCGAAGATGGATAAGGAAGACTTAAACGCCGTGTTGCGACTGTCCCAACATTTGCGCGTTTTTGGCTTGCTCTCTGCAGTGGGATATCTCAATCAGTCTAACGCTCAAGGCGGTAAAGTCCGGGAACGAACCGTGCCGGTTTGGGGCTGTTTGCTCGGTCAATTGTTGGGGAAAAACATTAAAGGGCAAACCGACCAAGACCGTCATAATTTAATGTCGGCTGTGGTAAAAATGACTAAATCGGAATCGGCACAATATATGGCAATGTGGCGCAAGTCGTTGTTGTTGGCACAACAGTGGAATTTCTGGGCGCGCGCTTATTCAGAAGGCGAATAATCCCGGATTCGATTGAGCTATTGTCTGAGTTTGAATGAACGATTCGGTGCGTTAGAGGCGGACAATTTTTGCCTTTGTTAAGAGAGGTTGCACTCGGCTAAAACGCACCGAATCTGGCAATTTAGTTAGGAATAAATGAGGGAAAAATATGTACGCTGGCACGAAATTGATTGAGTTGCTAGAACAGCAGCACGAACGCCGATCGCAGTCTGATTGGTTCAAGAAAGGTACGTTTCGGTTATGTTGGCGAGCGAAAGTTGGTTCGTTTCCCCATCCCGATGGGGAAACCATTGTTTCTGCGGGAGAACCCTGCGGAACCTGGAAACCAACCTCTTCTCGCCCGGAAGACAAACGCAACGTGGGGGACAATTGGCAGCAATTGCGGGAATTGCCCCTGTATGGGTATATTCCCGGTTCTGCGATTCGCGGGGTGGTTCGCGCTTGGGCTAAAAAACGCCCGGACATCAAACCGCGCATGCTGGCCTTGCTGGGGTATCAAGATGACGATACCATCAGCGCCGGTAAGATTGAATTTCTCGATGCTTGGCCCACGGAACCGACTCCACTCACCTTGGATATTGTCAATCCGCAACAAGCATTTCAGGTGTTCCACGAAGGTCAGGGGACGCCGCTTTCGTTTTATACTCTCGGCGACGGAGAGGAGGAAGTCCCCGTAGTGGTGGCGATTCGCGGCATACCCGATCGCGCTACCCCATCCGAGGTAGCAGAAGTGTGGGAATGGGTGCAGCAGGCATTGGCGTTGTATGGGGTGGGCAGTCGTACCGCCTCTGGGTATGGCGCGATCGCCTCTCCCGGGGTTTCTTCCCCAGAATCGGACCGGGGGCGATCGCGAAAAACTCTGGATTTCAGTCTCTACAGTCAGGGATGTTACGGCGCAAATGGGCGATCGGGTAATGAAGAATTGCGCCCCTCCCATTGGCGCGGTTGGTTGCGATCGTGGGTGTTGCGGTGTTTGCTGGGGGTGATGTCTCGCCAGAATGCCGAAATTACCGTCGGAGAACTACTTGGCACTCTCGAATCGCCAGACAATAACCAAAGTCGTCAGGGTTGCGTGCGCTTGCAGATGGTGCAGAGTTCTCCCTGGTGCGAGCGATCGGACAATTCCCCGCGTTTCTATCTCTGGAAAGGTCAGCTCATCCTAGACGCGCCCGAGGAGATTTTAACGCACATTCTCCTGCCAATTGTCAAATTTGCCGCCAGTGTCGGGGGCGTCGGTCGCGGATGGCGCAGGCCGTTACATATTTTTACCATGAATACCGGTCGCGAAGCCGCCCGGGGATGTCACCTGATGCTCACCCATCTTTTGCCAAACAAAGAAACGGGACGGTTATCGCGCAAAATCTTTGCCTTCTCCCCCAAGAATCCCAATACTTGGGCGATAAATTACCAGCGCTGGTCTGATGCGGTTCGACAACGGTGGCCAAATCGGTTTGTATCCGGTGCTAATCGCAATTTAGCCGCTGAAGTTTTTGCTCCTCATACCTGCGCGGTTTACATCCTTCCCGGCCCGGATGCAGACCCCCTCCATCGCCAGGAAATAAAGTGGTTTGAAACCCAACCCAACGAGACGCGCGGTGATGGAATGTATTTAATTTATCAAGAAAATCCCCCCCGTCGATATAAGCGCAATCCCGATATCGGGGGTAATGCGGGCCGAGGCAGCACTTTCTGTTCTTGGGCGAGCATCAAACGGGTGAAGATAGCCCACCCAGAAGAACAAACCGACTGTCAGGAAATTGTCTGTTTGTTTATGGGCGGACAATCTGCAAATGGCAACGGTATCCGCGCTAAGTTTCTTCGCGATTTAAACAAGTCCCAAGGGTCGGCGCATTTATTCGGCATTTCTGCACCGGCAGAATAGCGATCGCCTTTTCCCGGGAGTCGGGAGGGTCTCCCTCTCCACTCCCTCACTTCCACAGACTCTCGCCCCCTTTTCCTGCTAGAAATTCCGCGCAATTCATCCCCCGGGGGCGAAGGTTTTTTTTCAATTAGTTCTGGATTATTTACTCTATTGGAGTCAATCTCATGGCAAGCATTTTGTTATCTTTCGTTGGCCAACAAGACCCCTTTTCCGAACATACCAATAAAGAAGGGTCGATTGTGACTTTGGTGCGACATTTGTGGGAAAAGCAGTGCGAAATCAAACGAGTGGTTTTACTGCACACTCAGAACACCCAGCAAGGCGCTGAAGACACCAAAGAATGGCTGGAAAGCGAAGCAGTTAAACTCGCCAACAACTGCATTGAATTGATACCCGTCAGTAACGCTCTTTCTCGCGACCCCGTGAATCTGTTATTGGCGGTGAATGAAGCGCGCAAAGGCATCGAGCGCGGACTGGAGTATTTTAGCAAAGGAGATAAATTAGAATTCAATGCTTCCTCGGGCACTCCGGTGATGAAATCCGCCTGGACTGTGCTGCAAGCGGCGGGATATGCACCCCATAGTTCTGTGTGGCAAGTGCGAAATCCCCAGCAGGTACAGAGCGGACAAACTCGCGTTTTTGAGACCAATGTGGATACCTTTAAACGAGAGTTTGATGTAAAGGTTATCCAGCGTCAAATTCGCGATTACAACTACAGCGGCGCGTTGGTGACGCTGAGCGAAACCGGATTAGATGCTCCCGTGATGGAAGGGTTGCTCAATTACGCTCAATGTCGCATTTCTTTTGATTTCCAACGCGCCCATACCTTTATCCAACCCCTGCGCGATTTTGTAGACGATCGCTGGATTAAACAAATTGCCGCATTGCGCCAGAAAGACCAACGGGCTTTAGTTCGGGAAATCTATTTTAATGCTTTGATTAAGCTGAACAATCAGAACTATTCCGAGTTTTTGATTTTTGTCTCCGGGTTCCAAGAACGACTGTTGTGGATATTGGTTTCTGAAGGTTTGGGGTTGAAACGAATTCCCCAAAGTCCCCAGTCAAAAAGCGCCGAGTTTTGGCAAAAAATTAACCACTGTGATTCCGGGGCGCTTCTGGATTACTTGGAGAACTATCGCTTAGATAACGGTCGGGTGTTGCGGTTGGAGCATGACAAAGCTCCCAGTCGGTTGCTTTTGAAAGCTTTGGCTCGCTATTTTTTGCAAGAGAATGTTTCTTTGGTGAATTTGATTGCTCGCTTAGATGACATTGGCGGCGATCGCAATACCTTCGTTCACCAGTTCGAGGGAGTTTCTGAAATCGCAAATCAAGCGGAAATTCAGGCCACTTTGCGAAACATACTCAAGCAAATCCATAACTATAACCCCACCAATCCCTTTGATACCTTGAACCAAAACCTGTGCGATTTGCTCGATAAATTCTTGCGACCTCTAACCTAATTTTCGCTTTCCCGAAGGGACAGGGTAATGCCCTGTTCTCTTCGCCTCAACCTGTCGGTATTCCCCGTCGGTAGAGAGGCGGAATTATCGCGGTTCTCTGCCGACGGGGGGTATCTCTGGATTACCCGGGTTTTGTGGGAGCAACAATTGGCGCTTCTACGGAACGAAATCCAGCAATTCCTCCTTTTGCCACTCCCTCATTTTCTCTTTCGACAGGAGAGAGCCATCAGCGGGGTGGGTTCCATCAGTTAGACCGTTCAAATTGGTTCATTTATCGATTTAGGAGTGCAATCCGATGTATTTAACTCATCGTGCAGCAACAGTCCGCAATTTTTCCGTGGCATTGGTCAATGGTTCCGTGACCTTGGTGATTTTGTTAATTGCACCGTTGGGGTTGGCGTCGGTGATTGCCAACACCTTCTTGGTGACGGCAGCTAGCTTTTTTACCGCCACCTTTGCCGATTCCGTGGTGCGCTACCTGCAACCGAGTCGGGTGCAGGGCATGAATGCCTCTGTGGAATCTCCCCTGGATACTCGCAATCTCGACGATATCGACCGCCGCTAATGCAGACGCTTTACATTTCTCAACAAGGCTGTTATGTGGCTCTCGATGGGGAGTTATTGGTGGTTAAACAGCGCGATGCCCTGTTGTGCGAGGTGCAGTTGCCGCTGCTGGAAATGATGCTGATTTTCGGCAAATCCCAAGTCACCACTCAGGCGATTCGTAGCTGCCTGTGGCGCAATATCCCGATCGTATATCTATCGCGAATGGGCTATTGTTATGGCCGGATTATCCCCATCGCGCGCGGCTATCGGCAACTGGCACGCTATCAGCAACAACTCTCTTTCGTGAATCGGTTGGTGGTAGCGCGATGCATCGTCCAGGCGAAGCTGAAAAACTCTCGCGTGATTTTGATGCGGCAGCAGCGTCGTCGTGCCTCCTCTACCCTTGCTTTGGCGATCGATAGCCTGCAATACCTGATTCAGCAAGCAGGAAAAGCCGAACGCATCGAGCAATTGATGGGCTATGAAGGGGCCGGTGCAGCACAGTATTTCTCCGCCTTCGGAGAATGTTTGGATGATTCGGATTTTCTATTTGTCGGTCGTTCTCGCCGGCCTCCCGGCAACCCGGTGAATTCTATGCTGTCTTTTGGCTATCAAGTGTTGTGGAATCACCTGCTCAGTTTGATTGAACTGCAAGGACTCGACCCCTACTCCGCTTGCCTGCATGAAGGCAACTCTCGCCATGCCGCATTAGCATCGGATTTAATCGAGGAGTTTCGCGCGCCTTTGGTGGATTCTCTGGTTTTGTATCTGGTGAATCGCCATCTCATGCGGGCTACCGATGATTTTGTTTATCGCGATGGCGGCTGTTATCTCAATGAATCTGGTCGGGTAAAATTCCTTAACCATTTCGTTCAGCGCATGGAGGAAACGATTACCAATGATTTCGGGGAAACCCAACCTAAATGGGATTTGCTCAATCAACAAGTTAAAGCTTTCAAGCAGTTTGTTTATGACCCAACTCTGGGTTATTCCCCTTACCAAATCCGCTGATGCTTCTGTATGTAGTGGTTTATGACATTCCCGACAACAAACGCCGTCAAAAAGTCCACGACTTGCTGGAGGGGTATGGACAATGGGTGCAGTATTCTACCTTTGAATGCCTCCTGAGCCACTCTAAGTTCGAGGAACTGAAAGACCGGCTTCGATACCGCATTCACTTGGAGGAAGATAGCATCCGCTTCTACCCCCTCTCCCGGCATACCCTGGCACAGGTGGAAGTCTGGGGCATTGGCCCTGCAATTACCGAGAATCGGCGTTCGATTATTGTCTAGAACCTGGAGTCCCCCTCGCGTCCCAACAGACGCGGGGTGGCTCCATCCCAGGTTGGGTTTTGCGAAGCTCCCGTCAAACCCCATCCAATCTCCTAAATGCGTCGGGAGGCTCGCACCCTCTCTGGGTAAGGGTTTGCGCCTCCAACCTCCCGGCGGCTAGCGGCAAGTGTAGCAACATTTTTCTCCAGCCTCGCAAACCCTCGCTGGAATCCTTGCTACATCAGTGTTATAATCGGGGCACTCCCCACTCGCTGGGGAAATTAGTTGAATGGAAACTCAGCCGCCCCAGCAGCTTCGACATCGACTTTAATGTCGCTGCTCCCCACTCGCTGGGGAAATTAGTTGAATGGAAACTGGAGCGCTTCTACAGTGTTATTGCCACTCTTTAGGAGCACTCCCCACTCGCTGGGGAAATTAGTTGAATGGAAACAAGTCGATGCCAGTACGCTGCTGTTCCATGGTTGCGCTCCCCACTCGCTGGGGAAATTAGTTGAATGGAAACGGCCGTTGAAGCTAGCTGGGGTGCCTTCACCGATTTCGACTCCCCACTCGCTGGGGAAATTAGTTGAATGGAAACCGATAACTTTGTTGAAGTTCATAATTACTATTCCTCACTCCCCACTCGCTGGGGAAATTAGTTGAATGGAAACTAGAATAAGTACGCATATACCCCGTAGTCATTATGAGCTCCCCACTCGCTGGGGAAATTAGTTGAATGGAAACCTTTCTTGATTTGAGAAGGCGCTAGAAATACTTTTTCTGCTCCCCACTCGCTGGGGAAATTAGTTGAATGGAAACGGAGAGGGCCGTAAGTCAAGCAGGCGTGGGTTCAAAACCCACGCCTCATAGCTAAACCCGGTTAGAAACCGGCTGAAAACGTTATCACAGAAGCATTTC
>NZ_JAYFEQ010000760.1:0-515 GCF_055795085.1 Phormidium sp. CCY1219
GGGGGAGAACTCCTCCCTACGCATAAATGACGAGGGTTTCCGTTCTCCCCCTTACCAACCCTAATTTCTGATGATGAACCCTGGAAAGAGGCGATCGAAACCTATTTTCCCTCATTTATGAACTTCTTTTTTCCGGAGATTTACCGGGAAATCGACTGGGAAGAACCCTATATGTCGCTCAGTCAGGAATTGCCCGAGATTGTGGGAGAATCCGCCAGCGGCGACACCCTGTCCGATCGCCTATTCCAGGTGAAGCTTCTAGACGGAGAACCCTGGTGGGTCATCATCCACGTGGAAGTCCAAAGTCAGTATCAAACCAAATTTAACGAGCGAATCTATATCTACAACTATAGCGGATTTCAAATTAATGTGGTAGGCAACTCTCATCTGTCCCAACCGCCAATGCACCGAATCGGTGAGAAATTCTTTACCGCACCAAGGTGTTTGATTAATGCGGCTTGTGGGGCTGTTTTGTGAGCCTTGATTACCGCCTTAATTGCCTTGTAGTGCTCTTT
>NZ_JAYFEQ010000761.1:0-54318 GCF_055795085.1 Phormidium sp. CCY1219
TTTCATTTGGGTCAAAGAGTTGGTGATAGGAGTCTATCATATCATTGCGGCTAAAGCCGCGCCCGTCGCTTGGTAGCGCCGCTCTAAAGAGACGGGGCTACCAAGCTCCCGAGTTTTTTTCGTGTCGCCGCCACAGAGGCGAGAGATGTTTTAATCGCGCCACGCATTCAAGCGTAGGGTGAATAAGCTGCCTTTGCCTAACTCCGAGTTGACGCTAATGGTGCCTTGATGAGCTTGTGCGATGCGCTTACACAGGTGCAACCCGAGACCACTCCCGGATCGTTTGTGTTTTCCCGGGCGGAATCTTTCAAATAATAAGGCTTGTTCTTCTTCGCTGATGCCGGTGCCGGTATCTTCGACTTCAATTTTGACCGTGCCTGGATCGGCGGGATCTGCAACGTCGGCGGGGGGTGGTTCTTGACTCAGGCGGATCTCGACGGAACCGCGATCGGTAAATTTAATCGAGTTACCGACTAAGTTGGTCAGCAGACGACGTAGTTCGAGGCGATCGCCATATACTAGCCCGGAGGTTTTTCGCTTCCCGTCGGGGGCATCTCCATAGGAGACTTTGAGCTGACAATCTTTTTCTTCCGCCATTGGGGCGAGTTCTTCGATTAATTCTTGGATGAGCTGACGCAGGTCTACTTCGGAGAAATTTAAGTTTTTGCGATCGGCTTCGTAGCGGTAAACTTCAAGCAAGGTATTGACCATGCTCAGCAAGTTTTGATTGCTGCGAACCATCGTGGCGAAGGCTTCGTCCATTTCTGGGGTAATTTCTCCCAAGGCTCCTTGCTGGAGTAAAGTTAACATGCGATCGGCAGCAACCAAGGGGGTTCGCAAGTCGTGGGTCAGCCGCGAGACAAAATCTTCCCGCTGACGGGCGATTTCATCCCGTTCGTCTACGCTATGTTTGAGCCGCAGGAGACTGCGGACTCTTGCGAGAAGTTCGTCGAGTTCTACGGGTTTGCGGATAAAATCATCCGCGCCGAGATCTAATCCTTCCACCACACTGGGTTGATCGTGGGCGGTAATCAGCAAAATGGGGATAAATGGCAACCGATCGTTGTTGCGGATCCGTCGGGTGACTTCGTAACCGTCCATCCCGGGCATCATAATGTCGAGCAGCACCAGATCCGGTGGTAACTCTTCAATCTGAGCTAAGGCAGCATATCCACTGTCTGCCTGAGCGATGTCATATCCCTCTTCTTCCAGAATTGTCTTGACTAACAATACGTTATCTGGAGAATCATCTACCACGAGGATGCGGTTTGCTGGATGGTTTTGAGAACGGGAGGGATCAATCATCTAAGTACAGGGATGGGCTGCAAGCAACAGATTTCGACTCTAAGCCAAATTCTCTCACTCGATCGCGTAATTTGGCTCAGTCTGGAGAAAGATTTTATTTCCGAATTGGGGAGAACCACGTTTTGAATTTCTCTGTCCCTAGCACTCTCAGTTTGTGGGAGAGCGATGGTTCCAGTTACAGGGGCTACAGTGTCGATCGCCTTGTCTTGCTTAGACTCTGGAGGGACTCGCCCCATCTGCACAGCTAGAGGTTTGGTGTTTCCGCTTCTGCATTGAGTTACAGGTGCGATCGCGCTTCACGTTCGAGCGGTGCAGGAAGTTGGCGAGGAACGAGGCTCGCGTGGTTCGGGCATTTCGGGGGGTGGCAATTGGTGGCTCGCAAAATAGCGATCGCCAATCGTCACGCCGATAGCATTAACCCGGAAGTTGGGAATTGCTCTTTAGATTTTATCATCTTTATCCCCCCCATCGCTCTTGCAATGGATTTTTCCACCAACTCAGGATAGGGTTGGCATCTAAAGTGGGGTCGCCTCCACACAAAAGCCTAAACAGACCGCTCGTCTTTTTTTTGGGAATGCAGGTAATTTCTCCACCCGCCCCCACGCGCGATCGCCACTTCGCGTGCTTCTGCACCTCTTTTACGGAGTCGTGGTAGTTTCAGGTGCCTCCATCTCCCCCACATCACTATCTTTAGAGGTATTTTTTTTAGGTTAGCCCGATTGAAATATCTATCTTTAGCTAGAAGACAAAAAAGAATTAATTGAATAATGAGTTTGAGGTAAATTTACAATTTTTGTTGCTCATACATCTATCTCGAGACAGATTTCTGCATCCTTCTTTCCAATCTCGTTCCCGAGAGCGGCTTGACAGCAATCGGTAAAGTTTGTTAAGTATTATAAAGTGAAAGCAATTTAAAGTTAACCAAGAACCTAATTTATGTCTTCGATAAACACAAGCGGAAAAACCCAAATTCGTTCGGAAAACACTCAAAAAATCGTTCAAGCATTTGAAGGCTTAGGTACCGATGATAAACTGGCGGTACTCTATTGGGTCTATGAAAAAATGGGAGACTCGATTACTCCAGCAGCACCCACAGCAGCCAATCCTCAAGTTGCGCCCATCCTGCTCGATAACTTTTATAACTTATCCAAAGACGAGCAGCTCAATGTTATGCGAGATATCGTCAACCGAAAAGACACGGAATATTCTCGCGACTACGGGGCCTTAAGCGCCAACAATCAGTTACTCGTGTGGTATGCGTGGGCAGTAGCGATGGGCGATCGCGTGGTGGATATGCCCAACGATTACGAAGCGACCGAAGGAGCTAAAAATTTCCTCTCGCAAATCGAAAATGCAGAATTTGAAGAGCAAATTTCCATTTTGCGCGAAGCTGCAATGAATATGGGCTACAGCGAAGTTGGAGAAGTTCCCAGTCAAAGTGAAACTGGGAAAACGCCGAGCTTGTAATCCCAAGCGGCTAAACACAAAATCCGGAATGTACGAGTAAAAGGCTAGGGTTAAACTAAAACCCTAGCCTGCTTGTGTCGCCAGATAAACGTAATCAATGTTGGGTAAAAGTTGCCATTATTTATAACGATAAAAGGGTTTAAGCGTTACCCGATAGCTTAGGGGTCTAAATCGGCTGGGACAACGCGCCAGTCTAAATTGCAATACATCCAGGCTAGATGTATAGACGAGAGAAGTTTTCCCTAGACCGCCTTTTTTATATTAAAAAAAGCAAGAATGGGAGCCGTCATAGATGTTTCCTAATAATTACTAATACAAGATGGCTTTCAATCGCCAATTCTGGTGGTGGATTCTCGAATGGTAAATCTCTTCGTATCCAAACTGGTCCGTTCAAGGGCAGAGGATTTGAGGATTCAATGATGACAACATTTTTACTTGTCGGATTCTCTGATTATTTTACCCGATCGCTTCAAGCTGGGGAGAGTCAGGCGGAAAAATTGAGTCGGGTTTTCGGGTGATTTGCGGCGCTGTTGATGGCAATAATCGATGAGGGGAAAAGCGCGGGAATCGAACCTTGCGTTAGTGCAACTCGCAACCCAGGGTCGCTCGGCTATATTGTGCTGCGTTAAAATAGATGTTATTCGCGCCTCGCCGACAATTCCGCAGTGGGGGAAAAGCCTGCAATTGCAGGCTCAATCTCGCCGTAAGGCAAGGAATTTTTGCGACGCGGTTAGATTCGAGCGTCAATCCCTGGATCCGGATGATTTTTTTCCTGAAAGCGGGGAGGCGACTTGTGTTGGGTACGCGACAAGGAGGTAGAGGGGTGGTTTGTGGTTTGTCTGAGGGAGGGGGTGCGATCGCCCCTAGAGAAACACAGATAAAATCCTCCGCCATAAAAACCCCTGGGGGATGTTGTCTCCACACAGAGGATGAGGGGGATGGGAGAAGGAGAGGAAGGCAGTGGTGTTATTTAAACAGAAATCAAAGCCTGAAGGCGGGATAGAACGGACTCATCCTTCTATCGGGCAATTCCATCGTGGCTGGCTGGTTGCCAAACCGGAGCGGCAGAAAAATTGAGGATTCACTGGCTAGGTTTTAAGATTTACTGGTAAGCTAGGTTAGAAGTGTCAATGTAGGTTAATTAACCACAAAAAAGTCAAAATTTTGGATAATCTAAGTGTATCGGGAAAGGCAATCGACGACATCTACCCATAGGTGTAGTTTGGTGAAATTCCCTTGATAGTTCTTTGAAGTCATATCAAAAATGAGTGAAATTCGTGTTGCTTTAGTTGAAGACCATGACCTGACTCGCATCGGGATTCGGACGGCGTTACAACAGTCGGATGGAATTGTGGTCGTCGGAGATGCGGCGAATGGCAATTCAGGGTTAAAGTTGCTTTCCGAGTCGCATCCGGATATCGCGATCGTGGATATTGGTTTGCCAGATATGGATGGCATTGAGGTGACGCAGCGACTGCGCCAGGTGCAAGAAGCGGAAAAACTTGAACCGAAAACCAAGGTCTTGATTTTGACGTTCCAAGATAACGAAGATGCAGTGTTGGCGGCGTTTGCGGCGGGTGCGGACTCTTACTGTATGAAAGATATCAGTTTTGAGGAATTGCTCGGGGTGGTGCGCTTGACCTATGAGGGAAACTCGTGGATCGATCCGGCGATCGCGGGGATCGTACTCAGACAGGCACGCACGACTCCTAGCGAAGCCACCCCCAGCAGCTCTAAGAAGGAAACGGTGTCGATCAAGGCTCCGGAACCGGAATTCAGCCAAATTATTGAAGCCTATCCTCTAACGGAACGGGAGTTAGAAGTGCTTGAACTGATCGTGCAAGGGTACAATAATGCGGAAATTTCCGAAAAGCTGTACATTACGGTGGGCACGGTGAAAACCCACGTCCGCAATATCTTAAATAAGCTGTGTGCCAACGATCGCACCCAAGCTGCTGTTTTAGCCCTGCGTTCGGGGTTAGTGGGATAAATTTGCGGTTCTGGGGTGTGGGGAGGGACGGGAAAATTCTTCCAGCAGGAGCGGATCGAGGCGACGCCCTGGATTTCTACTAGGGTGCGTCTTCATCGCTTGGATAGCCAAACCGGGGGGCGGAAATGACAGACCATCGACGCTCCAATTTATCCGGCTTGTACTGTAGGGGCTTTGGCGGTGCCATGCCCCTCTTTTGGTTCAAGGGAAGGGGATGACGCCGAAAACCCCGATTCTGTCAATATATCCCGAGATAGAAGACAAACTGTAGGCGGTTCGCTTATTCTGATACGGAAGGCGAAGCTAAAGATAAATTTTAAATAAACACACAAGCGGTTAAACTCGTTCCTAAAAATCCAAGTCCATTTTAACGGGTGGGGCGAGAACGAAGGTCTGATGTTGGCTACTATTTTGGACAGGCAACCATTCTGACCCGTTCCATTCTTTAGCCGATCGCCGAGGTCACTTTTCTATCGGGATAAAAGGCGATCGGCTGGTTTTCGAGCGGCAACTGACAAAGGGAAGTGGGCAAGGTAGAATAAAAATTTTTCCCTGAAATAACATCAGAATGTGAAATGCCGAAATAATGGGCAATTCGTAACTTTACAAAAAAATCGAAAAAAGTTAAATAGAGTCCAGATAAAAGACGATATCTAGGCTCGCAACATTAATAATTATTCCGGTCAACCCCCCGGGGTGCTAGCGTTTGAACTAAAGCGAATCACCAGTTGCTGGGGTATAGTGACAGTTTGATGAAGCTTTTATGATAGGCTTCAATTGCCGGAATAATGTTGGAAAAGGAGTATTAAATCGTGAGATTAAAAGTAATTTGGAGGTTGCTCAAGCGAACCTTTGCGGAATGGCAAAAAGATAAAGCATCGCGACTGGCGGCGGCTTTAGCGTACTACACGGCGTTTTCCCTAGCGCCGATGTTAATTATCGCGATCGCCGTGGCGGGTTTGGTTTTCGGTCAAGAAGCGGCGCAAGGAGAAATTGTGGCGCAATTGCAAGATTTAGTAGGGAGAGAAGGGGCACAAGTCATCGAAACGGCGATCGAAAATGCGCGCCAGCCGAGGTCGGGAATTTGGGCGACAATTATCAGTATTGCCTTGTTGCTGTTTGGGGCAACGGGGTTGTTTACTCAGTTGCAAGACGCTTTAAATACGATTTGGGATGTGAAGCCAAAACCGGATGAGGGGGTAAAAAAACTGCTGAAAACCCGGGTTTTATCCTTTGCGATGGTGGTGGCGATCGGTTTTTTGCTGCTAGCATCCCTGGTAGTGAGCGCGGCATTGGCAGCGATCGGAAAGTATTTTGACAATCTGGTACCGGAGTTAATGTTCTTGTGGCAAACGTTGAATTTTGTCATCTCGTTGGGGGTGATTACCCTGCTGTTTGCGATGATTTATAAAGTGCTGCCGGATGTAAAAATTGCCTGGAGCGATGTTTGGATTGGTGGGGCAATTACTTCGGTACTGTTTGCGCTCGGAAAATATTTAATTGGTCTTTATCTCGGCAATAGTAGTGTGGGATCGACTTACGGTGCGGCGGGATCTTTTGTGGTGCTGCTGCTGTGGATTAATTATTCGGCGCAAATCTTGTTTTTTGGTGCGGAGTTTACTCAGGTTTATGCAAACCGATATGGTTCGCGCATTGTCCCGACTAGCCATGCCATGTTTGACGAGGGTGCTAGGGGCGATCGCGTTTCCGAGGGCGTGGGGAGTCGCGGTAATGGCAGCGATCGCTAAATAATGGGCGATCGCGCCTCGGTTCGTCTGGAGGGTAGGCATTACCCATTCTATATGGATAGCGGATGCTGAAGTCCCGCTAGCGCTTGTAGGGTGGACTCGGGGAAGGTGGCGGGATTGGACGAGGAGCGATCGTACTCTCTCGATAGTCGTAAGCGAAAATCTACTACTATAGATAGTTTTATTTCGTAGGTCGATCCGGCTATAGTGAACACAACGATTGCATTCAGGAGCAATTTGCATGAATAAGCAAACGCAAAATAAAGAAAACAACGTTAACAATACTCAAAAAGAAGTCGTTGACAGCAATAGCGCACCGCATTACGATCGCGAAATCGTACCCGCAGAAGTGGCGGCGCGCCAAGAGCGAGAAGGCGATAAATTCATGGAAGCGCCGAAAAACGAAGATGAAGCGCAAGTGGATACCGATGCGACTCGGCGCGGTTTCACCGTAGATAACGAAGGGTTGGTGAATAATTTCGCGATCGAACCGGAAATGTACGTCAACGAACCCGGCGACTTGCGCGAAAAAGAACAACAACTGAAAAAAGAACGCGCTGACGAATATGTAGAGGCGCATGAGAACGACGAGCAAGGACGATTGACGATGGACAAAGATAATCGCACAAAAGGTCCTGGCGTTATCTAAACGTGGCACAGCAACCTGCCCGCTTTGCGTCCAAATTTTGGGCGCAGGGGGTCAGTGACGGGATCGCGGCTCCCAAGGTTGCATCAATTCTCTCCCCTCCCTTCCCCAAGTTGCTGTGGGGGGGGACTCCCGTGGGGTATAACAATACAACAGGGCGAAGCCGAGGGAAGATGATTCGCCGATGCAACCGCAGAAGAAGAAATCAGGAGGATACGAATGACAACCGCTTCTAATACAACCGAAGCTCAAGACGCGCAACAAAAAACAAATCGTTGTGTTTCGGCTGTGTTTGAAACCCAAGAGCAAGTGAACGATGCAGTTAACCGCCTGCTCGAACGCGGTGTCGATCGCGAAAACATTTCGATTGTGGGTCGGAACTTTCACAGCGAAACCAAAATTTCGGGATTTGTGACGAAGAAAGATGTCATCTTAGATGGCTTAAAATCCGGGGCAATTTTTGGTTCGTTGTTTGGTTCGGTATTGAGCCTGCTAACAGGAGTGGGGGTGTTATTCATTCCCTTTATCGGTTCCGTTGTGGCTGCAGGACCATTAGGAGCCGCTTTGTTAGGAGCGACTACTGGTGCGATCGCCGGTTCGGCGGGTGCGGGTTTAGTTTCCGCATTAGTCGCATTAGGAATGCCCGAAGACAAAGCTGCCATTTATCAAACCCGCCTGCAAGCCGGAGAAACGCTTTTGGTGGTAGAAGTTCCTGCCGAAAAAATTGGTGAAATTCAATTGCTACTCGAACGCATCGGCGGTGACGAAATCCTCAGTTGCGATATGAAGATTCCCCGTCAACCGGAACACCCTTTAGACAGTACAGAAGAGTTGTCTCCGGAACTTCGCAGCCATCTGTCTCCCGAGGCTCAGGAAACATTTCGCAAAGCTTATAACGAAGCATTGACCCAAAAAGAGGATGCCAATCAAGCGTCCTTAATTGCGTGGCGCTCTGTGGAAGAGAACTACGAAAAAGACGAAAATGGAGTGTGGTCAAAAGCTCCCATTCCTGCTGGCGTTTCCTAAGTTAAAAGGGATTAATCTTTTCGGGAACTTTTTACCCGAATTTAGTCGAACATTGGAGGAAAAAATTTATGACTACGACTATCGATACTTCTGCTCAAAAGCAAATGCCCGTGAATATCGGTATTGAGGAAAACACGCGCAAAGAGATTGCCGATGGGCTGTCTCGGGTATTAGCCGATACCTATACTCTGTATTTGAGGACGCATAATTTCCACTGGAACGTCACGGGGCCGTTGTTTAATACGCTGCACCTGATGTTTGAGGAGCAATACCAAGAACTGGCGATCGCCGTGGATGATATTGCAGAACGAATCCGCACCTTGGGTTTTCCCGCTCCCGGGACTTATGGTGAGTTCTCTCGCTTGACTTCCCTCACGGAAACCGAAGGCATTCCCGCCGCCGAAGATATGATTCGGTTTCTGATTGAAGGTCAAGAAACGGTGGTTCGCACCGCTCGCGAAGTGCTGCCAATTGCAGAAAGCGCCAACGATCAACCCACGTTAGATCTGCTGACGCAACGGATGCAAGTCCACGAGAAAACTGCTTGGATGCTCCGCAGCATGTTAGCCAGCTAATTCTTGGCTCGCAATCTTCGAGTTTAGGTTTTAGAGTGGGCAATTCTAGTCAAGCGGCTTTAATTCTCATTCTGAAATCTAAACTCTCCCAGAGGATTATCGGGCAAATTTCAACTCTACCGAAATCCAAATGACTGGATTTTTGAAAATAGAGAAACGGCACTGATTAAATCTTCAATTTTTCAAAAAAATTGATTTTTATAATAGGCAAATTACCAGCCTATAGAGGCATTGCCTTTCTAAACTGAATAATTTAAAACGCAATAGCAAGGAGAAAACAGTATGAAATTCAAGCAACTTTTGAACCAAAAAAACATGGGAATATTGGGAGCCATTTTAGGGAGTACCCTTTTCTCGATGACTCTATTGCCAATGGCTGGAATTGCCGAGAGCAAACCCAATCCTAACCTAGAGAGCAACCGAGGCGATCGCGAATCTACGATCGCGCAGTTTAGAACCGGACCGCGAGACAATCTCGATCGACCTGTGGCGCTGCTGCGATCGCAAAACATGCCAGTGGAAATCACTCTGGTTAATAATACCAACGATCGCATCACTTATCAAGTAATTGGCGATACGGACGAACGCTTAATTTCTGAGGGCGGTACAGCCACGGTTCGCCGGATCGATATTCCCGTCACAGTCACCTTTGTCCGCTCGTCGAGTGCCGCATTGTTACAGGTCGAACCCGAAGTTATCGGTCCGGGTGAAATCCGGTTGAACTTGGATGAAACGAGCAGGTTAGATCGAGACGTTACGGCAATGAGAATTGATGAAACGGGTGAGGTTTACTTGTACTAAACATAGGACGAGCGAAGGGGAAATATATTTTCCCCTTTCTTCTTTACCCAGGTAAGACTAAATATTGCCCGCATAAATTTAGACTGAGAAATAATTGCTACCCAATCATTGCAATGGGGTAGGCAAAAAACGATTTTATGAGCACAGCTCGGTAGGTGGGCAGTGCCCATCCTACGCAGGGCTACGCTCACGGGTAGGGGGGCACTGCCCACCCGTTATTGTCGTGCTTCCCGATCCGATTTGCGTCAGTCCTAAAGTAAAAATTGAGGAAATTTATTATGGTTGAAGCCAGCCAAAATGCCAGGAAGAAAGTAGCCATTTTAATCGAAGATGGGTTTGAGGATTCCGAGTTTAAGGTTCCTTATACCGCACTGCGACAAGCGGGAGCAAAAGTGTGGGTTCTCGGGTCGCGGATGAATCAGGAGTATAGGGGAAAACAGGGGAAAGTTTCGATTAAACCGGATGGAACCACCACAGAAGCGCGGGTGCAAGATTTCGATGCGGTAATTATTCCGGGGGGTTTGGCACCGGATACGATGCGAAATAACCCGAATACGGTGAATTTTGTCAAAGAAGCGATCGCCGAGGATAAAATTGTAGCCGCCGTTTGTCACGGGCCGCAGGTTTTAATCGAAGCCGACTTGCTGCGCGATCGCCGGGTTACGGGTTTTACCTCCATCCGCAAAGACATGGAAAATGCAGGTGCGACCTATATCGACGAACCCCTGGCGATCGATGGCACTTTGATTACCTCGCGACAACCAGGGGATCTGGCCATTTTCACCACCGCTATTCTGTCGCGCCTGATGCTCCAAATTCCCGATCGCACCCTACCGGAAGAAAGCGATACCCAGGTAGAATGGTGGGAACTAGCCGCCTCCTGGGGTGGTTCCAGCCGCAGCGAAATCGTCGAAGGTCTGAATACCGCACTGGCTGGGGAACGCTATACCCACGAAGCATTCCAACATTACGCCGAGCGCACTAGCGATACCGCCCTGCGATTGCTGCTGCTGGAAATTGTGGAGAAAAAAGCAAGTCACATCGAGTTACTCGAAGGCAGACTTCAGGCGATCGGGGAACAATTGTTTTTCCCCTCAGTAGCGGCGGGTGCATTGGCAAACGCGATGAGCTGGCTGCAGTCGAGCGAAGATATAGAAATTTTGCGTCGCGCTCTCGGCGATATTCAAACCGGTATGGTGGATTGTTATAATTTGCGGACAAAATACACCGATCCGGTCTCCACCATGATTTTTACCACCCTCGAACAGGATCTCGCCGAGTCCGAACAGCGTCTTGCCAGTTTGTATCAAGCCTCTTTGGGCATGGGAGAACCGCAACCTGCAGCACCGAGTACGGGTGTGGCGGTTGGATAATTCATTTTTCCCTTTATTTTGCCCAACCTACCACCTCGGGTTAAGGTAAAAAAAGCGCTATTCTAATCCTAAATATTGCACGCCGAGAGGAGAGCAAAAATGAACTCAGAAAAGAATCAACCCCTAGAACCCATGCCAGCCGGAAATGCCGCGATACCTGCCTCGCCACAGGTTTCAGAGACCACAGAAACGGCTTGCGAAGGAGTGACAGAAACGGTGAATAAAGCCGCGTTAGAAGCGAATAAAGTGGCGATAGATATAGTTGCCGGCGCGCTAGAAGGTGTAGCTGAGGCAACCCGCCAGGGTCAAGAGGCATTCGATCGCGCGGCACAAGCAGCAGAAGAGCTGGGCAAAGTGGGGTCTAAAATCGGTGAAGGAGCGGCACAAACTGCCAGTGAAGCAGCAGCGGGAATCGCCCATGAATCGGAAGAGTGGTTAGAACGCGCCACCACAGAAGTGGGAAAAACCCTGTCTTTTGTCGGCGATAACCCGGTACTACAACAAATTGCGAAAACCTTTAAAGCTCAATGGTTGCTGCAACTTACCGGGCAGGTGGATGTATCGAAAGCGCAGTTAGCGGTGGAGAAATTAAAGCAGAAATATCCCCAAGAATCTGCCGATGAAGTTTCCCATCGGATTATGATAGAAAAGTCATTGTATGCTGGCGGAATTGGATTGGTCAGTAGCATGGTGCCGGGGGTAGCTTTGGCGCTGCTGGGAGTGGATTTAGCCGCAACAACGGTGTTGCAGGGAGAGATGATTTATCAGATTGCGGCGGCGTATAACATGGATTTAGAAGATCCGGCGCGCAAGGGGGAAGTGGTGATGATTTTTGGGCTATCCCTTGGCGGTTCGACGGCGCTAAAAACCGGGTTGGGGATACTGCGAAATCTGCCAATGGCGGGCATGGCGATCGGTGCGAGTACGAATGCGGTAATGCTGTACACTCTCGGATATGCAGCATCGCGCTTTTATGAGGCGAAAAGCAGTCCGGAAATAGCCGAGATAACGCCGGATGAGCTGAAGCTGGAAAGCGAAAAATACTTGGAAAAAGCGATCGCGCAAAAAGAAATCATGGATCGCATTTTGGTGCAGATGATTTTAGCCTCTCGTCCGGATACCTCTTGGAAGGAGATTTTACCGGAGTTAAAACAGATGAATTTCACGGCAGATGCGCTAAAATTGATGGAGTCCGAACTGGAAAGTCCCCTGCCTTTAGAAGAGTTAATCCAGTCTCTCGATCGCGATTTTGCCTTTCCGTTGTTGGCGCAATGCTATCGCATCTCTCAAATCGATTGCGTGACTACGGAAGAAGAACAACAAGTAATGGAGGCGATCGCGAATCACTTCGATATCGATTTAAACCAGGTGAAAGAAACCGTAAAAGCCCAAGATGCAGAAAGCAGCGAGTAATCCCTGCATTTCTCCCCTGCATAAACTCGTTAAACTCGTTCCCAGGTTCCACCTGGGAACGAGTGGAGGTTCCACCTGGGAACGAGTGGAAACAGTTTAATGGGGTTTAATCGGTAGGGAAATGATAAATTCCGCTCCTTCTCCGGGGGCAGAAATACATTCTAACATACCCTGGTGTTTCTCCACAACAATTTGGTAACTGATAGACAAACCCAACCCCGTGCCTTTGCCTTCGGGTTTCGTGGTAAAAAAGGGGTCAAACAACTGCTGACGCACTGTTTCGAACATGCCCGGCCCATTGTCTTTAATCCGAATCTGGGCGTAAGGGAGGGAAGAAGAGGAATCGACAATCACTTCTGTGCGAATCCGAATTTCTTTCTCGCGAATTTGTCGCGGTTCTTCCAAGGCATCGATCGCATTGGCAATCAGATTCATAAACACTTGATTGAGCTGTCCCGGGAAACAACTGACTTTCGGCAATTCTCCGTATTCTTTAACCGTAACAATTGCCTTTCTGGTTCCTTTCGCTTTCAAGCGAGAGGACAGAATCATCAAGGTGCTGTCGAGTCCTGCGTGAAGGTTGGCGGGTTTGGGTTTTTCTGCATCCACGCGGGAAAAATTGCGTAAAGACTGCATAATCTCGCGAATGCGATCGGTTCCCATCGTCATCGAGGAGAGCATTTGCGGTAAATCGGCGACCAAAAAGTCTAAATCGATTTCCTCAATTTTCTCTTGAATTTTGGCGGGAGGTTCGGGGAAGTAATGGCGATAAAGATGGAGCAAATCGATTAAATCGCTGACCGACTCGGAAGCGATGGTCAAATTACCGGCGATAAATCCCACGGGATTGTTCACTTCATGGGCAACACCGGCCACTAATTGCCCCAAGCTGGAGATTTTTTCAGTTTGGATTAATTGGGCTTGAGTTTGTTGCAAATCGCGCAAGGCGGTTTCGAGTTGGGTGGCTTTTTCTCGCTCTCGCGCTTCGGATGCGCGCAAGTCGGCATTTTTGCGCTCGAGTTGGATAGAATAGCCCTGCAATTCTTGGTAAAGTGCGGCATTGTCGAGCGAAATTGCCACTTGAGCGGCTAAGAGATTTAAGACGTTCAATCGTTCTCGAGTAAATGCGCCGGGACTGAGGTGATTTTCTAAATAGAGAATGCCGATAAATTTGCCGTGATGGATGAGTGGCAATCCCAAAACTGAGGGGGGTTGATGTTGGGCGATATAGGGGTCGCGGGCAAAGCGGTTGTCCAGTTGCGGATTGTCGATCGCGATCGCTTCTCGGGTGCGATCGATGTAGTTGACGATCGCCTGTGGCAATTCGGCAGAGGTTTCCACGGGAATAGAAGGTAAGCGTTGATACTGCTGGCTTTCGATATCTCCGGCGGCTTCTATCACTAATTGACCGGATTTGGAGAGGAGGATAAATCCTTTGTCTGCCCCTGCATTTTCCATGAGAATGTGCATTAATTTCAACAGCAATCGATCCAGGACGATTTCTGAGGAAATCGCTTGGGAGGCGGAGATTGCCGCACTGAGATCCATCACGGCGGAAACCGAGGCGGTGGAGGTGGTGGTGCGAGTGAGATGCACGGTGCGATCGCACGAGGGGGTGCGGGTGGAGGTTTGCGATCGCAATTGCGAAAAGATTTGCGGATATTTTGATTCTAACGCGGCGACTTTGGCAGAAGCGCCCCAGCGAATGTAACCGTAATAGGCTTCAGTGAGATAAAATCGGGCTTGGTTGTCTTGTTGGCGGGAAAAATGAAACTCGGCAAATCGTTCGTTGGCGATCGCCGCTTCCGGGATATAGCCTTGCTCTTTTGCGCCAGTGATGGCGCGATCGTAAAGGGCGATCGCGCGGGCATCTTGTCCTAAAACCCGCGCTTTTTCGGCTTCCACTAACTGGTATTTATGCTGATAGTTTTCCGGGGCGTGCTTTGCCCAGCGTTTCAGTTGTTTTTGCTGGCGGGCGACTTGCTTTAAAATTTGACGGCGATCGCCCTTTGACACCTTCGGATAGCGCGCCAATAATGCCAGGGAATAATAAAAATTGTGAACCGCAACCGACACCACGCCCAGCATGCTTGTGGTATAGTTTTCCGCTTGTTTCCCATAGGCGATCGCCCCGGGGACATCGGCAAATAAATAGGCAAAAATTTCCGCCCCTAAATACCCATAAAACAATGCTTGCAGCATCTGGGTATTCTCCAATTCCTGGAACAATGCGGCTTCTTGGGATTCGTCCCCCCATATGCCCTTTTTCTCCACCGAGTCGCGCTGCTGCAACTTCACTGCAATGTTCTCGATAATTTTCACAATTTCTATAGCGTTCTGTTGCTGTATTTTTTCCAGCAGTGCGAGATAATCGTGACATTTCAGGCTGACTTCTTCTAAATGTTTCCCAGCCAAAAACATGTAGCTGCAGTAATTGATGGCACTATGCCCGGTATAATCTAACGTCCCGGTTTCCAGGCTGCGGTTCAGCGCTTCAATAAACGGCTGTAGGGAGTGTTGTATCGGCTCTTTCCAAGGACGGATAAACGCATTAAACACGCTATAAATTTTAACGTTCAGTTCTCGGTTTTCGTATTTTTCGGTTAGCTGACAAGCCAATTGACCGAATTGATAGCCGGCTTCTATATCGGAAAGCACGCCGCACAAAATCCATCCGTAAAGGGCGTAACCATATGCAGCAAAGGCGGAGTTTCCATATTTAATCGCCAAATTCACCATTTTAAAGGTGACAATCGGAAACAAATTAGGGCAGATGAGAAATGCCGGCACGAGGAGGACACTTAAAATTCGCATGGCAGCGATTTTATACGGATCGTTCATCGGGGGCAATTCCTCGAAATCGGCGATCGCTTTTCGTCCTCGGTTTAATTTAGTGGCAACCAATGCGGCTAAAATATCCAATTTGCTCGGATTTTCGGGTAAATCTACCCCCAACTGCTTCAAAACTCGCAGTCCGATTTCCATTGCGGATTTAATTTGGTTTTGCGCGATATAAAACTGGATTTGCGTTTCGTAAATTTTCAGCTTTTCCAGCAAGTCTTTCCCCTGCTGCAACACCACCTCGGCAAGCTGCTGCGCCCGGTCAAAATCGGTATTCAAGTATTGCGCTTCTACCGCTTCGGTATAGATATCCCGGGTGAGTTCGTAATCGGTTTCCCAGCTTGTTGCTGGCAATAAATCTAAGGCAATATTCAGATAGTTTGCCGCCGAATCATAGGCGGTGGCGGCTTTGGCTTTTTTCCCCGCCATTAAGTTTAATTCGGCAAGTCGGTGTTTTTCTTCCCGGGAATCTATCGCCTCAATTCCAATATCGAGCTGATTCACTATATCGAAAATCCGCTCTGGGAGTTGCTCCTCCGGGGTGGAATCGAGCAGCAGTTTGCCGATTTTGCAGTGGGTTTGAATTCTTTGGTTTGTGGGAATTAAAGAATATGCTGCCTGCTGCACGCGATCGTGGAGGAATTTATAAGAAATTGTCTCCTCGGATTTTCGGTGGGCGGAGGATGAAATTAAGGCGATCGCATCTTCTGTCTCTCGAGTTCCATCGTCCCACACTAACGGCATTTTGTAGTTGTTGCTTAATGGCAAAACTAAACCGGCTTGCAGTGCATCCCATAACTCTACCGCAGTGTCGCCGGCGGAAGTTTCTGCATCGGGTTCTAGGGAGCGTTTTGCTAATGCTAACACGTCTAAATTAAACGGGTTGCCAATGCAGGCGGCAAGTTGGAGAATCTGTTGCGTGGCTGCGGGCAGTTTTTGCAGGTTTCTAGCAATCAGTTCCACTACATTATAATCGGTAATCCCCAGAGATTGAATTTCTTGTATATCCCATTCCCAGGTGCCGATATTAAAGTTAAACTGGAGGAGATTTTCTTCATATAAGGTTTGCAAAAGCTGGGTGAGGAAAAAGGGATTCCCGCCGGTTTTGTTAAACAACAGTTCGGCAAGTCGATGGATGGGTTGGGATTCTACATCCTCGGGTTGGCGGAATTCTGAGGGTTGCGTGAGGGTGTCGGCGAGGAATTGCTCGATATCCGATCGCGCCAAGGGTTGGAGGACAATATTGTTGATTACTGCGCCACTTTTTTGAAGGCGATCGAGGGTTTGGATGGTGGGATGAGTGGGGCTGACTTCGTTATCGCGATACGCGCCAATCATTAACAAATATTGGCTGTGGCGATCGCTCATCAGCAATTCGAGTAACTTCAGGGTTGCAGAATCAGCCCATTGCAAATCATCGAGAAAAATCACCAGGGGATGATCCGACTGGGCAAACACGCGGATAAAATTCTGGAAAACGCGGTTAAAGCGATTTTGCGATTCCGTCGGTCCTAAAGTGGGAACTAAAGGTTGTGTGCCGATAATCCGTTCCAATTGGGGAATCACATCGATGATGACTTGCCCGTTTTCGCCGATCGCGTTTAAAATCTTCTCCTTCCACCGGGCAATTTTCGAGCTTGTTTCGGTTAAAATATACTCGATTAACGAGTCAAAAGCTTGAATTAAAGATGCATAGGGAATATTTCGTTTAAATTGGTCGAATTTTCCGGCAATAAAATATCCCCGTGCGGCGACAATGGGTTTATGCACTTCGTTAATGACGCTGGTTTTCCCGATTCCGGAATAACCGCTCACCAGCATAATTTCGCTGCGATTGGGGGAGGCTTCAGCGGAAATTTCCGAGGAGTTTTTGCCGCTGATGCGAGCGAAGGCATCCAGGATTTGGGCGACTTCTGTTTCGCGCCCGTAGAGTTTTTGAGGAAGGAGAAATTGCCCGGAGTTATCGCGAGTGCCGGGAATAAAACTTTCGAGAAATGTGGCGTCGGCGAGGCGATCGCGGCAGGTTTCTAAATCCGCTAGCAGTCCCCGGGCACTTTGATAGCGCTCTTCGGCGGTTTTGGCTAGCAGTTTCATCACGATTTGGGACAGGGCGGGGGGAATTTTGGGATTGAGTTGGTGCGGGGGAATGGGTTTTTTGGCAATATGATGGTGGACTAATTCGAGTAAGTCGGTGGTGGAAAACGGCAGTTGCCCGCACAACATTTCATAAAAGGTGATGCCGGTGGAGTAAAAATCGGTGCGGTAATCGATGCAGCGGTTCATTCTGCCGGTTTGCTCTGGGGACAGATAGGCGAGGGTGCCTTCGAGCAATTCCGGATTGCTGAGGGTGGGATTTTCTCTGGATAAGCGGGAGGAAATACTAAAGTCAATCAGGCGAATTTGTAAAGTGGTGGGATTGATGAGAATATTTTGGGGTTTAATATCTTTATGAATGACGTGGTTTTGATGGAGTTTGGCTAAAATTGACGCCAGTTGAATGGCGATCGAGAAAAATTCCGGGAGGTCTACTGGGTTGTCGGCGAGCCATTCTTTCAAGGATTGTCCGGTAAAGTATTCTAAAATTAAGGCAAGTTTATGACCGTGGGCGATCGCCTCTATCGGTTTGGCCACTCCTTCGATTTGTAAGTCCCGCAAAATTTTGTATTCATGTCTTAACCGGGTAATTTCTTCGAGGCTGGGATATTCGGCTTGTAGGGTTTTAATCACAACCCGGGTGTTTTGCGGCTGTTGAATGCCGCAATAAATCACGGTTTTTTCTCCTTCATGCAGTCGGGATTCGATTTGGTAGCCGGGAAACAAACTATTCATGGGTGTTTTCGAGAAAAGGGTAGTGTTTTAATGGGGAAAGTGATGGGGCGCTTCAGGCGATCGCCATAGCGCCACAAATCTATCGGCAATTCGAGGTTTCCCTGGGTGAGGGTAAAATTTGCGGAATATGCCCCCGATTTGCCCGCGATTGGGTGGCGTTTCAGCACCCCAGATATGCCATGAGTTTTGATTTCTATTTTAGGATGCCCTAAAACCTGCCCACAATCGGAAACTTAACAAAAGTTTAAAAAACGGGTCTATCGGATCGACTCTAACTGTAGGGTGGGTAGTAACTTTAGGTGAGCAGTACAGACCCTAAAACGACAACTGCCCACCCTACGACTCGCTACGACTCGCGCTTAGATTTTTCGCAGGGGAATTTCGAGGATAAATTCGGTTCCTTGACCGAGTTGGCTTTCGCAGCGTAAGTTTCCGTGATGCTTTTCTTGGATAATCGAATGAGAAATGGCCAATCCCAATCCGGTTCCTTTGCCGATGGGTTTGGTGGTAAAGAACGGATCGAACAAGTGGTTTTTGACACTTTCCGTCATGCCCGGACCGTTATCGGCAATTCGGATAACGGCGAAGGGCAAAGAATCGGTGCCGGATTCGGCGGGGCGATCGCGCAATTCGGTGGTAATGGTAATCGCACAAGGAGCGGCTTTAATTTCTGCTAAGGAACGGTTTTTGTTGTAGTCCTCAATCGCATCGATCGCGTTGCTAAAAATATTCATAAATACTTGATTGACCTGACCGGGATAGCATTCCACTTCCGGCAAATCTCCGTAGCACTTCACAATAGCAATTCCGGGTCGTCCGCCGTTTTCTTTCAGGCGATTTTGCAAGAGTCGCAAGGTGCTGTCAATCCCGGTGTGAATGTCTACTAATTTCATTTGCGCTTCATCGTGACGGGAGAAGTTTCGCAAGCTCAAGACAATTTCGCGGATACGATTCGCTCCGATTTCGATAGAATCGAGCAGGTTGGGCAAGTCTTCCATGAGAAACTCTAGCTCTATTTCTTCGGCTTCTGATTCGATTTCCGTCACTGGATTGGGGTAATGTTTCTGATAGAGTTCGAGAATGCCAATCAAGTCATTAATATAATCGCGGGCCGGGTTTATATTGCCGTAGATAAAGCTGGTGGGATTGTTGATTTCGTGAGCGACACCGGCCACCAGTTGACCGATGCTGGACATTTTTTCGGTTTGAATGAGTTGGGCTTGGGTTTGTTTGAGTTCTTCCAGGGCGGTTTCCAAGGCGGTGGCTTTTTCCCGCGCCAAAATCGCACTTTGCTGACTTTGGGAGTAGAGTTCGGCTTGGGCGATCGCGATCGCCAGTTGTCCCGCCACTCCCTGTAACAGTTGTACCTCGCTGTCGAACCAGGGGCGCGGTTGTTCTCCTAACTGCAAGCCAACGATCGCCCCTATCTTACCGCCGTGAGTTTGAATGGGCAAGATAACAATCGCCCGGATGCCCCACTTTTGCTGAAATTGCCGCATCTCGGGATTTGCTGCAGCGAGCACGTCATCCACCCGCACTATCTCCATTTGTAGCAGGCGATCGCCCGCTGCGCCGAGGTCCTCCTGGGAATAGCACCCCAAAAAGCTGGGAATTTTTGGGGCGATCGCTTCTTTCACCACTTGCCAACAAGGGGAAGACGCGGCACTCAGGGGTGAGGCGGTTGGGGTAGATTTGCCGATTCCTTCCGGGCGGTACCAGGCAAACAAACAGGCATTAATCTGCAATAAATTGCGAATTTGCTGCACTGCGGTTTCCAGAATGGTATCGAGTTCTAATGAATTGCGAATTTGTTCTGTGAGTTCGCCCTGTAGGGTTTGGCGACGGGCAAGAGCGCGCAACTGACGCTCTTGCTGGCGCAGGGCTTGTTCCGCCCGCGTGCGATCGGTGAGGTCTCGCACGATCGCCATCACCTCATCCGACCCATTCACCAAAATTCGCGACTCGAAATAACGGATTTCATCGGCGATTTCCAGGGGATATTCAAACACCTGCATCTTGCCGGTAGACAAGGCAATTTCTATATAGTGTAATACTTCAGGTGCCAGTTGCGGGAACATGTCTCGGATGTTTTTCCCCAGCAAGAACTCCAGATCGAAGGGCAGATCGGAATTTTTGCTGCCCTGAAATTCCAGATAAACGCCATCGCGATTCATGCGAAGGATGGTATCGGGAATTAAATCGAGCAAGGCGCGATGTTTGGCTTCGCTCTGGCGCAGGGCGGCTTGCGATCGCTTGCGATCGCTGATATCTTTGACGATACCGATGCTGCCGATCGCCTCTCCCGCCGCATCCCGCAACAGGGATAACGATAGCAGGGCGTGAAAAATTTCTCCGGAGCGACGAACGTGCTGCACTTCCAGTTCGCAACTGCTGGTTTCAAACAATGCCGTCATCGCCTGGGCTTGCTGGCTTTTTGCCTCCGAATCCGCCTCCAGCAGGGCAACCGGCTGCCCGATCGCCTCGGATTCCTCATAGCCGTATAGCCGCTGCGCTCCCTTGTTCCAGCTCGTTATCCGACCTTGGCGATCGACCGATACCACCGCATCTTGCACTTGTGCGAGAATTTGTGCTTGTCGCTGCAGGGCTGCTTGTGCTTTCTGCCGCTCGGTGATATCCTCTACACAAGATAATATCAGCGGCTCTCCGTCCCGGGATAGCAGCACGCCGGACAAGCGCACCTGTATCCCATGTCCGTCTTTGTGCCGGAATTGTTTTTCGTAAGCGGTAGAATGGCCGGTTTCTTGCAGGCGCTGGATCTGTTGCCGTTCGGATTCGGCGAAACTGGATGGGGTTATTTGCCAATAGGTAAGTTCCAGGGTTTCTTCCACCGTGCGACCGAGAATCCGGGCAAACGCCGGATTGACATCGAGCAGGGTGCCATTTAGGCGATACAAGACTAAGCCGATGGGAGAGGCTTCAAACAGCAGGCGGTTATACTGTTGGCTTTGCTGCAATTCGGCTTGCACTCGCGCGCGATCGCGAATTTCTTGCAGCAGGCGATCGTTGGTTTCCTCCAGTTCTGCGGTGCGCTGCGCCACTCGCTGCTCCAGGGTTTCGCGGTATTCTTGCAATTCCCGCTCGGCTTGCTTGCGATCGGTGATATCCCGGGTAATCCCCTGAATTCGCCCATCGGGCAGACTCTTGGCGCTCAGTTCCACGAGCAAGAAGGTGTCATCGCGACGGCGCAGGCGGACTTCTTCTCGGATCGTGCGCCCAGCCCGCACTTGCCGCATATACCAAGGAAGCCAACGGCTCTCCTCTGGGGAGATTAAATCGACAATATTCATTTGCAACAGTTCGCGGCGCGCATACCCGGTCATCTGACAGGCTTTTGAGTTAACCGCGATATAATTTCCGGCCTCGTCGGCAATAAATATCCCATCGGCGGCTTGTTCGAGTAACATGCGATACTGGTTTTCGCTTTCGCGCAGGGCTGCCTCGGCTTGCAGGCGATCGCTGATGTCGGCGATCGCCGCCACAAATCCGGTCACGTTACCTGCCGCATCGCGCTTGTAATTCCAATCTACCCGCAGGTCGATAGTTTTCCCTTGCTTGGTAATATTTTTGCTGATATAGGGCGTCGGCGGGGGCTGTTGGGTCGCTAATTCGGTTAAGAATGCCTGCATCTGTTGGCGATCGCGCTCGGATTCCACTTCCCAAATGCCTTTGCCCACTAATTCTCCCGGCAGATAACCGAGAATCTGGTGATGTGCCGCATTGCTAAACGTAATATAACCATCTAGGTCGATTTCCTCAATTCCATAGGGCAGGGTGTCGATAAGCTGGTGATGTTCTCGTTCCCGAGTTTGCAGATCCGCTTGCCTCTGCTGGCGATCGCTAATCTCGCGATTGCCCACCATCGCGATCGCCCTACCGCCAGAATCAATGCCATTTATCGCCCCATCCCGCAAGGTTTCGCCGGATGTTCGGTCTGGTTGCGCTGGTTTGAGTTGGCCCATTTCAATGCCAGTGGCGATCGCGCCGGTACAAACCCCTTCGTCATTGTTTATCGGTTCTACACTCCAAAAAATCCATATCGGTTCGGTATCCTCAGAACCCATCCAAGCGTTCTCATAACGATGTTGAGAAAAATTGCCCCACTCGCGCGCCGCTTCCGGAGGCAAAAACACCTCCCAAACATATCGATTTTTCACCGCCGCGCCGGAAACCCCCGTGACTCGTTCGCAAGCGCGATTGCAATGGAGAATGCGACCCTTTGGGTCGCTCATCACTACTAAGGTGCCGACACTGTTGAGAACAGTTGCCACAAAGCTGCTTTCGTCGTGCAAGACTGCCTCCTGCTCTAACTTTTGAGGTTTTCCCACTGGATGGACGAGGGGAATGACAGAGCGACTCAACTCCTGCCCGGGGGCATACGCATACGCATTCCCGAAGCATCTGCGACACAGCCAAAGCGATCGTCCTGTGGGTCTATTGTAGACGAGAAATCCGATAAATTTCCCCCCTCTATTTGTTTCACGTGAAATAAAATGTTTTCCCGTCACCCCTCCTTTCTGGATCCTTGCTTAGGTTTCTCCATTGCGTTTGCGTTTCTGACGCAAGGGAAGCACGATCGCAAATTCAGTGCCTTTTCCGGGCTGACTTTGATAATCCAACCTCCCGCCATGTTTGTCCACCACAATTTGATAGCTAATTGCCAATCCCAACCCGGTGCCTTTTCCCACCGCTTTGGTGGTAAAAAATGGGTCAAACAAGCGGGAGCGATATTCTGCGGGAATCCCCGGACCGTTATCAGAAATGCGGATTTCTACATGTCCCTTTCCTTTCATCGCCGTGCGAATGCGGATAGTCGGAACAAAAGACGCTGAGTCTGGCTGGGAGTTGAGGAATTCGGGATTTTTACTAGCAGATTCTAAGGCATCAATCCCATTGGTAATGATATTCATAAACACTTGATTGATTTGACCGCCATTGCATTCTACTTCGGGCAATTCACCGTATTCTTTAATCGTGCGAATGCCGAGTTTATTTCCTTTGGCTTTCAGCCTTCCGTTTAAAATCAGCAAAGTGCTTTCGATACCCTCATGGAGATTGAGGGGTTTCATGTCGGATTCGTCGAGACGAGAAAAGGTTCGCAGGGATAAGACAATTTCGCGGATGCGATCGGCTCCCATTTGCATCGATCGCAGAATTTGCGGCAGGTCTTCTTCCAGAAAATCGAGTTCGATGGCTTCGATTTCCGACTGAATGGCGTCCACCGGTTCGGGATAATGCTCTTGATACAGATGAATCAGCGCCAACAAATCTTCGATATATTGATGGAGCGGCTCGATATTGCCGTAGATAAAATTCACCGGATTGTTAATTTCATGGGCGACGCCGGCCACCAATTGACCGAGACTGGCCATTTTTTCGCTTTGAATCAGTTGTGATTGGGTTTTTTGCAGTTTCTTTAAGGTGTGTTGCAGGGCTTGTGCTTTTTGTCGTTCTCGGGCTTCAGATTGGCGCTGCGCTTCTTCCGCTTGCTTGCGATCGCTGATATCCAGGGTGACGACCCCCACGCCGCGCATTTGGCCCTCTACGGTGGCCAGGGGAAAATAAGAGGCCAACCAATACTCGAATTCCCCCGGGCGATCGGGATGTTCCGAAGCGTCTTCCACATGCAAAATTGGCTCACCGGTATGCAGCACTTGCTCGAAGACGGGTTGGAGGGTCGGGGCGAATTCGGGCAGAACTTCGGCGAGGGTTTTGCCCAGATGCGCCGAGGGCGATTTGCGATTCACCCGGGCGAGGGTTTCGTTAATCTTGACAAAACGCAGTTCCTCGTCTAGAATGGCCAATCCGGCGGGAACAGCATTAAAAAAGGCATTCCAGAGAGCATCGCGCCAGAGCAATTCGCGTTCCAGGGCTTTGCGATCGCTGATATCGCGGCCTTCGGCAATCAGCAATACCACATTGCCGCAGGAATCGAACACCGGTTTGAGAGAAAAGTCCACGGTCATCGTTGTGCCACCTGCGCCGCACAACAGGGCTTCATCGCGCACCAATTCGCCTTGACTGGCGCGGGCGATGCTGCGCTGCAGGCAGGCTTGCGAGTCTGGCACGTCTCGCCATCCTCGGGATTCCCACAAGGGATGCCCGGTGAGATCGCAATGCTGCTGTCCGGAAAAATCCAAGGCGGTTTGATTGACTTCGAGAACGCTACCGTCGGGTTCGAGCAAGCCGATAAACTGAAAGGTAGAATTAAAAATGGCGCGGAAGCGGCGTTCGCTTTCTTTGAGCTGTCGGAGTGCCTGTTTGCGATCGCTGATATCGCGCACCAAGATCAGCACTTCGCGATCGCGGTTCCCATCCTCCACCGCCTGAATCTTCACCAACCGCGCCTCGTAGTCGCGCAGTTGGCCATTTTCATCGGGAAGCTGATATTCAAATAACTGGGTTTCGCCAGTCGCCAGGGCTGAGCGCAAGCCCGCCAGGGTAGGTTCGGCCACCATCGGCGGCATTACATCGGCGACGTTTTTGCCGATAAATGCTTCCGGGGGTAGCAGCAGTCCGTGTTCTGCGGCGTCTTTATAGTCTACAAAGGTGCCATCGGCGCGAATCCGGAACATCAAATCGGGAATGGCGCTGAGCAAAGAGCGATTGGTGGCTTCGCTGTCGCGCAGGGCAATTTCGGCTTGTTTGCGATCGCTGATATCTTCGATGGCGGCGATCGCGCAGGGTTCCTCTTCCGAGTCTTGCACCAAGGACACGGTGAGATTAATCCAAACCACTGCCCCGGATTTGTGGATATACCGTTTTTCCAAACAATAGGTTCCCACCTCTTGCGTCCACAATTTATGCAACCATCGGCAACTCACCTCCAAGTCATCTGGATGGGTAATATCGGCAAAGGTGCGAGCGAGCAATTCTTCTTTAGTATAGCCGACGATGTGGCACAAGTGCTGATTCACCCGCAGCCAACTTCCATCTTTTTTCACCTGCGCCATGCCCACTGCAGCTTGCTCGAAAATAGCGCGGAAGCGCTCTTCACTGTGTTGTAACGACTCGATTAAGCGGGTTTTTTCCGCTTCGGCTTGTTTGAGGGGGGTAATTTCCGTACTGGTGCCCACGATTCGATAAATGCGTCCGTGGCGATCGCGCAGGGGATTGAGAGTGGTCAGCCACCAACTCTCCACCCCCTGAAAGGGCAAACATTCTTCGTAGGTGAGGGAAGTGCCGGACGTCACACATCGGGCATAATTGTGCGATACAGTGGCGGCGATGTCTGGGGGAAAGAATGCTTCCGGTGTCTTGCCTCGCACCTGTTGTCGGCTCACGCTGGTGATATTTTCGTTGGCCCGGTTGAATCCGGCATACTGAAATTGGCCATTCTCCAGAACGTCCACCACGAAAATCGCGCTTTCTGTGCCATCATAGATACTGCGTAAAAATTCTTCCCGCTCTTGCAGGGAAGCGATTAATTCGCTGCGGGTGGCTTCCGCTTGCTTGCGTTCGGTGACATCTCGCGCCACCGCCATAATAACCGATTGGGATTCCACCGAAACGGCATTCCAGGTGAGCCATTTTTCCGATCCGTCGGCGGCGAGATAGCGATTTTCAAAGTTAACCACCGATTCACCTTGGGCGAGTTGTTCCAGGGCGATCGCCGTTGCTTCGGCGTCCTCGGGATGCACCCATTCCAGGATCGGTTTGGCCATCAGTTCCGCGATGGAATAGCCGAGGGTGGTTTCCCAGGCGGGATTGAGTCGCTGAAAATAGCCCGGTCGGTCGGCGATACAGAGCAGATCCACCGAGAGATTGAAAAACAGATCCAGTTCTGCTTGCGCTTGTTGGCGCTGGCGAATTTCGTAAAGGAGTTCCTCGTTAGTTTGTTGCAGTTGGGCGGTTCGTTCGGCCACTTGGTCTTCGAGTTCTTCGCGGTATTGTTGCAAAACCGCGATCGCGCTCTTGCGGGGGGTGATATTTTCCAGGGTAGCCACCCCATAGGTTATACTTCCATCGGGAAGACGGATGAAGTTCACCTGTAGGTTGCACCAGAGGGTTTGGTTGTTTTTGGTCAGGTAGCGTTTTTCCAGGGTGGCATTGGGTTGCGCGGTTCTGGCAAATTCTCGAGCGAGGTTGAGACCCGGTTGCCGATCTTCTGGGTGGCTGATTTCGGCAAAATCCTTCCCCGCGAGTTCGGTGGGGGAAAAGCCGAGCATGTCACACAAAGCGCGGTTGGCGCTGAGGATGCGATCGCCCTGGGGTTCAAACAGGGCCATGCCGATCGCCGCATTCTCGAACAACAGGTGAAATCCGTCGGCAGCAGTTTGTCCGGCGGGATTGTTTTGTGCTAAGCTAAAAGACTGAGGTTTTGACAAAGTGTTGTCAGGGAGGGAATCGGCGGGGTTCACCTCGGCGATCGCGATCGCCCCCCTGCAAGTGCCGTTATCCCGCCACCAGGGATGCATCTGCCATCTCACGGTTTGCGGTTGCCCGGTGCTTGGGTGGAGGCGCTGTTCTTCCCAGTGCTGTGCCTTGCCGGCCAAACAGGCTTGCCAGCGGTCTGTATCTGTGGTAAGCAAACAGGAATTGTCCTCGCCGATGTGGGTGTCCCACTGGTGACTGGTGGCCAGATAATCCCCCCGGCGATCGCAAATGGCTAGAGCAGTGGGGGTGTAATCCAAACACAACTGCAATAATTCTTTTGCTTCAGCCTCACCTAACTCATGTTTGATTAGCATTGTTTACCGGATCGTCCTCCCTCGACAACAGTTATTTTCGGTTATAGCGCCTTGGCGGCGCGTCAGCTTCGACCCAGATGTTCTCAAGTTTAAGCCATTATCGGCCCGGGGTGGCGGTGGGCCGACGCCGCCGGAAGACCCTTTCCGGGGAAAATAAACCGCAGCGGGGCAAGCAGGGGCGATTCGGTGGTTGTAATATTTTTTAATAAATTAAATGAGACCTCAATTGTTTGGGGTGCGGGAAAATGTCAATGAAACTCCCTCGGGCAATAGAGTCAGGGGTGGAATCACCGAGCGGCTTTCGTGGTAATATTTTCTTAGGGTGAATTCTCCGCTTGATTGACGAAGCCGATGGGCATCTACATTGGGAAACAGCCGCAAGCCAACTTCTTGTCGGAGTGGGTACAGCCTTCGGCATAGCCCTGCCCGTAGACGCCCGAAGAGCGCGCTGACGTCTCGGGCACCACTGTTACCCCATTCAATGGCTAACAGTCGATCCCTTGGATGCAAGTGGCTAGAAGTTTAATCCGATGGCCTCATATTCCCCGGAGAGTTTCCTCTAACCTTTAAACCGATTTTTACCAAGAATCAGGTGCATTGAATCGGCAAAAAAAGGCGCTCGTTGGCGGAATTGTTCGGGCCAGAATGAACCGGAAAGCTGGTGTAAGGGTTTAATTTTTCCGGGGAAAAATAGGGGGGACGAGTCACAATTGGGGTTCAAAAAAAGGGGAATTAATGGACCGACAGGAAAGGGGCACAGCGAGTTCTCGGCAGGTGATAGGGTGGCATAGAGGTGTTGGGGGGATGCCATTGCCGAAAATCCCGGGGGAAATAGACAGAGTTGGGGTGTACGGGGGGAAGATTTCGGGAAGCCTAAAAAAGGCGATCGCGCCAGGGACAATCCCACCACAAACTGCGGGAAGAACCGGGAAAAATTTTGCGACAGTGGACGGAGTAGGAGACTCGATGAAGCGGTGGGCATATGTTATGAAAAAGAAAGTGCAAACACCGGGGGGAGCGCAATAGGAGTCAGAAGCGATCGCGCTGCTAGACGGTGCATTTTTCTGTAGTGCCGACTCCCAACATTCCCTGAGCGTCGGTGCAATGCAAGAGTTTATGCCTAGCGTCAAGGGCCAAGTATGCCAAACCAACCACGTTTACCCTGGATTCGCTATCTTCCCGCCGCGATCGTTTTCGGTGTCGGTGTGGGACTCTCGTTCGTGGCATTCTTGCTCATCTGGGAGTGGGAAGACAGACGCCGAGACTATGAATTCAGTCGGGGGGCGGACATCATTGCCAGCAAAATTCAGCGGCAACTCAACAAAGATTTAGAGCTAATCCGCAACACCGGAGATTTCTTAGAAGCCACTTATCCGGTCGATCGCGGCGCTTTTGAGCGTTTTGTGCGTCGTCCCCTAGGCGATCGCGCGACAGTCCAATGGTTGGCATGGGTGGAACGAGTGCCGCCAGAGCAGGTGTATGAATTTGAATATTGGATGCGTACGCCTCAGGTGCCCGATTTTCAAATCCGCCAAAACAACGGCGAAGCAGTATTGCCCTTCGATTCCGAGCGATCGGAGTATTTTCCCATCGCCCAAGTTGCCCCGGGGGTACAAAATCAACACCTGCTGGGAGTGGATTTAGGCTCCGTTGCCCGTTACGCCGCCGGCTTGGAACTGGCGCGGGAAACGGGGGAGATGGTGGTGACCGAATTGCTCGATTGGAGCCTCGATGGCGAGTCAAACGAACGAATTTTAGTTATCCTGCCCGCCTACAACCTGGACGCCAACCCCGAGAACCTCACACTGAAGTTAAATGCAAGCGAAACCCCCGCTGAGTATGGCGTAGCTGCCCGCAATCCAGAAAATTTGCAAGGGTTTGTGGTGGGGAAGCTGAACATTTCCGCCCTCTTTGACACGGCGAACTCTAGAAGCAGTAAATTTAATATGTACCTGTGCGACGAAACCCCCACAGCTACGGAAGCAAGTCTCGGGGCGCAACCCAACAATCGCTTGCTCGCCATTTATGAATTTCAAGAACTGGTGATTTCCGGAAGCGATGGAGAGGCATTTGGCGTAACAGTTCCTTCCACCTGCCCGGTGAAGCAATTGCACAGTGCCAGCAAAGAAGGTCAGTTGGTGTTGTTAGGAGATTCCCACCCCCACGCCCGCCGGGAAAAAATGGAGATGGGAGGGCGGGAATGGGCGCTTTACATCCTGCCCACCGACGACTATCGCAGCTCTCGCAAGCACTGGCGCTCTTGGGCGGTGCTGATTATGGGATTGCTGTGGACTCACATTCCAGTGACCTATTTGCTGACTTCGGTTTCGCGCACGATGCAAATCGAAGCTCTGGCTACAGAACGGGCGGAGAAAGCGGAAAAACTGCGCCAAGCGTTGCAGCAGTTAAAAACCGAACAAGCAAAGTCAGAGCGCCTGCTGCTTAATGTTTTGCCCAAAGCGATCGCCGAGCGCTTGAAACAGGATACCCAAACCATTGCCGATAGCTTTCCGGAAGTGACGGTGCTGTTTGCGGATATTGTGGGCTTTACCAAGCTCGCCGCCAGAATTTCGCCTTCGGAATTGGTGCAGCGACTTAATGAGATTTTTAGCGCGTTTGATGGCCTCGCGGCGAAACACGGACTGGAGAAAATTAAAACTATTGGCGATGCTTATATGGTGGTGGGGGGATTGCCGGTGCATCGCAGCGACCACACTGAGGCGATCGCGGAAATGGCCCTGGACATGCAGGAGGAAATTGGCCGATTCAATCGCAAACATGGGGAAGCGTTCTCGATGCGGATCGGCATTCATACCGGTCCGACGATCGCTGGGGTGATCGGCACCCATAAGTTTATTTACGATTTGTGGGGCGATACGGTGAACCTGGCCTCTCGCATGGAGTCCCACGGACTCCCAGGCCGGATCCAGGTGTCGGGCAGCACTTACAAGCTGTTGCGGGAGAAATATTGCTTCCAACAACGCGGGCCAATTCCGATTAAGGGCAAAGGCGAAATGCTCGTCTATCTGCTCTCCGGTCGCTCCCGCGATGGCGTGTGCCACCCGATTTTAGCCTTGCCCTCTCACGAAATGGGCCAATTTCAGTCCAGGGAATCGGTGGAGGAAGGAATGGGTTAAGCCACACCGACGGCGATCGCCCGGGCTTTATGTGAGATAGCGCCCCCTTCGATCGGACACTACCGGGTTGTGTGGCTCCTTTGGCTGCAACCTTTTTAATTTTACCTTAATATTGTATAAATCGTTACGGTTTGGTGGGCATAAATCGGCCAAACTTGAATAAAGAACCGGGGCAATCCCCATCCAGACTAGGGGTGCAAGACAAGGACAAAGTGCAGTAAAATCATACCAGAAAGGCCAACCCCGAGGGCGGCTTGAAGTGGGGTGCATTGTCAAAATTCGGCGAAATTTTATCGTGTGAAGTGTTGCCAAAAAAAAAGCCAATGACGTCACAAATCTTAACCACCAATGCACAGAGGAAGAAAAATGTTAATCCGAACGATGTAAAAATAAAGCAGTTGGGTAGGAAACATCATGCCCAATCCGACCGGTTGGCGAACCGAGAGCATCGAGGAGGAAAATTTACGGGTTAGAACCCGAGACAACTGTGGGGAGGAATTGTCAAGTTTTGAAAAAGGGGTTGGGAGAGTCACCAATGATCGCAACAAGTCACGCAGGGAATCGGGATAAGTCCAGGGTAAAGGTGGGGATACTTCACTCCCTCACCGGGACGATGGCCATCGGGGAAGTGTCGCTCAAAGATGCGGAACTGATGGCGATCGCCGAAATCAACGCCCAAGGTGGGGTACTGGGAAAAACCATCGAGGCGATCGTCGAAGATGGAGCCTCCTTAGCACCGCAATTCGCCCGCAAAGCCAAAAAACTGCTGCAAACAGAACGAGTCGTCGCTATCTTCGGCGGGTGGACCTCCGCGACTCGCAAAGCAGTATTGCCCATCCTCGAAGAGTACAACGCGCAACTGTGGTATCCCGTGGAATACGAAGGACTCGAATCCTCGCCCCATATATTCTATACGGGCATTTGTCCGAACCAGCAACTCGAACCCGCCGTGAATTGGGCCGTCCGCAACAAAGGCAAACGGTTTTATCTGATAGGCTCCAATTACGTTTTTCCCCGCACCCTCCATAAAATGATTAAAGCCCACCTCAAACAGCTAGGCGCTACGGTGGTGGGAGAAGAATACGCCCCCCTCGGCGGGAATGACTTTGGCGAGATTATCCATCGCATCCAAAAAACTCAACCCGATGTGGTGTTTAATACCCTCAATGGGGACAGCAACATTGCTTTTTACCAACAGTACCGCAATGCGGGAATTGGGAGCGAGGAAATTCCCATTATCGCCGTCAGCGTGGCGGAAGACGAACTGCGGCGCATCGGCCCTGCAGCAACCGGCCACTATTCCACCTGGAGCTATTTTCAAAGTGTGGATACCCCAACCAACCACAAATTCGTCCGCAATTTTAAAGCGCGCTACGGCGAAAATCGCGTCACCAGCGATCCGATTGAAGCGGCTTACACTCAGGTATATTTATGGAAGCAAGCGGTGGAAAAAGCCGGCACTTTTGCGGTGGACGCCGTGCGCGAAGCGGCATACGACCAAACCTTTGAAGCTCCCGGCGGGGTAGTGAGAATCGAGCGGAACAATCATCTGTGGAAACCTTGCCGCATTGGTGAGATTTTGCCTAACGGGCAATTTAAAATCGTTTGGGAAAGTGATGGGGCGATTAAACCGTTACCCTGGTTGGGTTTGGAAGAGGTAAGCGGGAGCGTTTCTACTGTGGCGATCGACATGCTCGCCGAAGTGTCCCAGGCGATTCAATATAGCTGCCAAATGGAAGCGAAATCCCAGCAACTCGAAGCCGCAATGGCACAACTGAAAGAAACGAACCAACGCCTGCAACACACGCAAGAGGAATTGCTGGAATCTCAACGGCAATTTCGCCTGCTGCGATCGCGGGTGGAGTTGCTCAAGCGCCGCTTATCCAGTCAAATTCACACCTCTTTAAATATCGAGACGATTCTCAAAACTGCCGTAGGCGAAATTCGCACCTTGCTCGATATTGACAGATGTCAGTTTTTGTGGTATAAGAAGGACAAAAATCGCTACGAACTGTCTCGAGAATCCTGGCATCCGCAGCGATCGCACGTGGGGGGCGACAATGCCTTCACCCACATGGCGGCGCTGACCCAACCTCTGGGACATCTGGAGTTGTTGAAAATCGATGATGTCAAAGGCGATCCGCAACTCGATCCCCCCACGCGCCAGATGCTCGAAGCGCGATCGGTCAAGTCCCTGTTAGGCGTGGGAATGGAGACTCATTCCGGAGAGCGCGGCGCGATCGTCTGCTTGGACGGAACCTCTGGGCATCCCTGGACCGAAAGCGAGATAGAACTGCTGCAAGATGTGGCCATGCAACTGGCGATCGCGATCGAACAAGCACAACTGTACGATCGCAGTTGTATCGCCGCCGCCGCCGCCACCGCACAAGCAGAAAAACTAAAAAAAGCCCTGGAAGAGTTGCAACAAACTCAGGCACAATTAATTCAAACCGAAAAAATCTCCGGATTGGGAACCCTCGTGGCGGGAGTCGCCCACGAAATTAACAACCCGGTGAATTTTATTTACGGGAATTTATCATACGCCAATAATTATCTGCAAGAATTGCTCGAACTGGTTCGCCTGTATGAAGAACATTATGGCGAACCCGTACCGGCCATTCAACAGTATGTAGAGGAAATTGACTTGGAATTTCTCAAGCAGGATATGCCGCAAATGCTGTCTTCGATGAAAATTGGCGCAGAACGGATTAGCGAATTGGTGCGATCGCTGCGGAACTTTTCTCGCACCGATAAAGGGGAACTCAAGCTGGTCAACATTCACGAAGGAATTACCAGCACCTTATTGATTTTACACCATCGCCTGAAAGGCGATCGAACCGGTATAGCGATCGCGGTAGAAAAGGAATTTGGCGAACTCCCCGCCATCGAATGCTACTCCAGTCAGCTCAATCAAGTTTTTATGAACATTATCAGCAACGCGATCGATGCGTTAGAGTCATCGGTGGATAGTCATTCGTCATTCGTCACGGGTCATTCGTCATCGGTCAAGGGTTCAAACGACATTGGACAAACCACCAAGACCTACGGACAAATGACCAATAACAAAGGACGAACCATTCGCATCCGCACGGAATGGCCCGATCCCGACTGGGTGACGGTTCGGATTTCCGATAATGGTCCGGGCATGTCTGAAGTAGTGCAGCAGCAGCTTTTTGAAGCCTTTTTTACCACCAAACCGGAAGGGAAAGGGACCGGGTTGGGAATGTCGATTAGCTATCAGATTGTGGTGGAACGACATAAAGGCGAGATCGAGTGCGTCTCCGCACCTGGGGAGGGTACCGAGTTTTGCATTAAATTGCCGGTGCGACAGACTCCCAATCTGCCCGCGAGTCCCACGGAGTCGGAGACTGCTCAGGTTCCCACCATGAAAGGCGGATTGACGTGAGAGGTTTGTGAGGGCAAGTGCAAGCGCCGATATTGCCCGGGAGGAGATAGTCATTCGTCATCGGTCACGGTTTCACACGACATTTGACCAAGACCTACGGACACAAGCAGGCGCGATCGCCAAACGAGATAACCTGCGCCGATGTTCCACATCAGCGCGGTGCGATCGCGGCGGATGTTTTTGTGCAATCAAAGAGAAAACTGTAAAAAATAGAGATAGATTCCGGCATTTTGGCATCTCAAGCAACCCATCATGTGCTACGAGTAATCTGGAAATGCAATAAATCCATCAATAACTCTCAATTCAACGAGTGCGATCGCTTGCTCGCAATCCCGGGAAACTCCTCCCTCCTGTGGAGGGGAGTGCAATGTCAATAACCGATGACCGAGCGACAATCACCACCGCCAAGGACCAAGAACCAATGACAACCGACAAGTGACAAATCAGCAACTCCAGACCGGATATTTCCCGTGAATTTACGCAGACAATCCCCCCAGATTACCGAAAATTTACGGATAAATTGCGGAACGGGTTCAGTGAATTTACGAGAGTCACATTTACGGAGATGAGATCGCCTTGTAGATGAATTTACAAGCCTGCTTTCACGAATACAAGCCATTTTCAGTCTCTAGTCATATTCCGAATCAGTGGTTAAATCTGCCGCCCGATAGAGGGTTTTGTTCTAATAAAACCGTACCATTGAAAATGAAAATATTATAAGTTAATCGATTGTCAGGAAAAAGATAAATAAGCTTTTTCCATAGAATATTGACTTTTGCGGATTGGCATTTTATAATGAGCGTAAAAATAAATAAAAACCCCTCAAACGTGAGTGAAAAAACTCGGAATTGTTAAATAAATGCATAAAACATGGGATGTGGCCAGGAATGGAAATCAAGAAGGAGTTAAGCCGTGGAACTGATTAACCAGTTAGTTGAGCTTGGTTTTGCCGGAAAATTAGTCATTGAAATTGGCGATCGCTGCCAAGGAAAGCTGGTGGCGAGGGAAGGTTCTATCTCGCAAGCAGCGATGAGTCATTTAATGGACAACTGGGGCATAAAGAATCTAGAAAGAATCGATTTAGTCTCAGAAGAAAATCGCTCTTCCTGGCAGCTTTTTGATGAAATACCCACTCATTCCACCCACTCGGAGGCGAGTTTGCGCGCGGAACAAAATAGAGTTGAACCGGGTGTTTCGTGCGCGAAGGGCGATCGCACCTTAGCCATTGTAAACGCGGCGATCGGGCAAGACAATGGTAGCGAAAGCGTAACCGTTTTGCACCACATGAATAAATCGGAAGATTGGGTGCAAGGGGGAGGGGAATCAAGCGCGATCGCGAATTTCGCCTCAGAGACCCTCACCCTGAATGCAGTCAAACAAGAATTAGAACGCACCATCGAGCAGCGATCGGCACAATTAGAAACAGCAAACCAGCAATTGCAAGCAGAAATCGCCCGTCGATCGCGAATTGAGGCAGAGTTAGAGGATTCCCTTTCTCTGCTGCGCGGCACCCTTGAAGCGAATCCCGATGGAATTATTGTCAGCAAAAACGGCAGCGAGATTGCCACATTCAATCAAAATTTTTTGCAAATGTGGGGAATTTCCGAAGCGGCGATCGCCTCTAGAAAACTCGAAAACCTCCTGCCTTTAATGCTACAGCAACTTAAAGAGCCAAATGCTTTTCTTTGTCAGGGGCAAGATGCATTTTCTCAACCCGATGCCGAAGGATACGGAATTTACGAACTCAAAGACGGGCGAATTTTTGAGCGCTATTCCAAACCCCAATGGCAGGGGGAAGAAATCGTGGGTCGCCTGTGTAGCTTTCGCGACATTACCCAAAGAACCCGCACAGAAGCGGCTTTATCCGAGAGCGAAAGACGCTATCGAGCCATTATCGAGCAAGTGTCTGAAGGGATATTTTTGCTCGATGTTCCTAGCATGAGAATCTTAGAAGCAAATCCGGCGTATTGCCAGTTACTCGGTTACAGCGAAGCGGAACTTTGCACCCGAACGATTTACGAGCTCGTCGAGCGCGATCGCGAGGAACTCGATGGCATTATTCACCAGCTTTTAACCGAAAAAAACTGCTTATGTAGCGCAGGATGCCATCGTCGTCAGGATGGTTCCTTGGTGAATGTAGAAGTCTGTTTCAGCCTGATTTCTTACGGGGGAAAAGAAGTCATTTCCGTAGTGGTGCGCGACATCAGCGATCGCATCGAAGCCGAACAAGCATTGCGACAAGCAGAACGCAAATATCGCAGCATTTTTGAAAATGCCGTAGAAGGGATTTTTCAAACCACATTAGAGGGTCACTACGTCACGGCAAATCCCATGTTAGCCCGGATTTATGGCTACGATTCGCCCGAACAATTGCGCCAAGAGTTGAGCGACATCGAGAGACAACTTTATGTGGATGCAGGGAGGCGTGAGGAATTTATCCGCCGCATAGAAAGACAAGGGGAGGTTAGGGACTTTGAATCGCAAATTTATCGAAAAGATGGCACGGTGATTTGGATTTCCGAGAATGCCTGCGGCGTTTATAACGATGCGGGGGAATTAGTAGGATATGAAGGAACCGTGCAAGACATCAGCGATCGCGTGCGAGTGCAAGAAGAATTACAGCAGTCGCGCCAGATGCTGCAACTCGTCATCGACAACATTCCCCAATCTATCTATTGGAAAGATAAAAACGCCGTCTATATGGGTTGCAATGGCAACTTTGCCCGCGCCGCCGGATTTGCGACTCCCGAGGAGATTATCGGAAAAACCGACTACGAGATTCCATTAAAAACCCAACAAGCGGCATTTTTCCGCCAGTGCGATTTCTGCGTGATGAATGCCAACGAGCCACAATATCATACCATCGAGCCACAAGATCGTGTGGATGGCAAGCAATATTGGGTGGAAAGCAATCGAATTCCCCTGAAAGATAGCCAAGGAAATGCGATCGGAATTCTCGGCACCTATGAAGATGTCACCGAACGCAAATTAGCAGAAGCCACCATTCGCTATCAGGCAACTCACGATTTACTCACCGGCTTGCCAAACCGAATGCTATTCGACAAACGGTTGCAAGAAGAATTGCAAACGCTTCCTGAAAGCGAGAATAAACTGGCGGTGATGTTTATCGATTTAGATCGGTTTAAAACGATTAACGATACCCTGGGTCATGCAATGGGCGATCGCTTATTAGAAGCCGTCACCGAACGAGTCACCAATTGTCTGCGCGAAACCGATACCCTGGCGCGCTGGGGCGGCGATGAATTCACCTTACTCTTGCCCAATATTCACGGCGAAGCCGATGCCGCACAAATCGCCCAACGAATTTTAGATCGACTCACACCCACCTTCGATCTAGAAGGTCATCCCCTGCATATTAGCAGTAGCATTGGCATTGCCCTGTGTTCTTCCAGTGACGAATTAACTGCCGAAAACCTATTAAAAAATGCCGATGCTGCATTATATCGCGCCAAAGAACGGGGACGGAATAACTATCAGTTTTATACCCCGGCACTCAATTCCAAAGCCTCCGAATTGTTTGTCCTAGAAAACGAACTGCATAATGCCTTGACCCGAGAAGAATTTGTGGTGTACTATCAACCCCAAATCAATACTGCCACCGGCGAAATATCGGGGATAGAAGCATTAGTGCGTTGGCAGCATCCAGAATTGGGATTAGTATCGCCGGCAAAATTTATTCCCCTCGCCGAAGAAACCGGCTTAATCGTACCGATTGGGGAATGGGTACTGCGAACCGTCTGCCGACAAATGAAAGCCTGGAGAGAGGCTGGTTTGCCACCGATACGAGTCGCCGTAAATTTCTGCGCCCGCCAAATCGAACATCCCAATCTCATCGAAACAATTGCCACAATTTTGTCCGAAAACGGACTAGAACCGGAATGGTTAGAATTAGAAATAACCGAAAACGCCGCCATGCAAAATGGCGAAAAAACCCGCATGATATTGCAACAGTTGGACGCAATGGGAGTTCACCTGTCTGTGGATGATTTTGGCACTGGATATTCGTCATTAGCTTATCTCAAACAGTTTCCGCTCAATACCCTAAAAATCGACAAATCTTTCGTCCGCGAACTGACCATGCAGTCTAAAGATGCCGGTATCATTGATGCGATTATGTTGTTGGGGAAAAAGTTTAATTTTCGCGTAGTGGCGGAAGGAGTGGAAACCGAAGAACATCAACGGTTATTGGAATGCTTGGGCTGTGAAGAAATGCAGGGATATTTGTTTAGCAAGCCCTTGCCAGGGTCAGATGCCACCCGGTTGCTTTGCAATGGCGATAATTAACAGCTAATTCTGCATAGGATTGGGGTGCGTCAGTTGCCACTATCTGTGGGTTTGTCAGAAAAGCGGGGGAGTGTTCTCTCGTTCCCAGGTGGAAACCTGGGAACCACAGAGATGGTGCTATTTTAACTTAAACCGGGTTAGTAGTAGATTCGATCGCCCCTTCTGCATGAAGCGCGATCGCCCGCAATTCTTCCAACATTGCGCCATCACTCCCTTGCCACAATCCCCGCTGATTTGCCTCTAACAATCGTTCCGCCATATCCCGCAACGCCCAAGGATTCTTTTCCTGAATAAACTCCCGCACCGAATCATCCAACACATATGCCTTTGCTACCCCTTCATACATAAAATCTTCCACACAGCGTGCCGTAGCATCGTAAGCAAACAAATAATCCAAAGTTGCCGCCATTTCAAACGCACCTTTGTACCCATGTCGCATCGCCCCAGCAATCCATTTTGGATTCACCACGCGCGAACGATAAACCCGAGCAATTTCCGCTTGCAACTGGCGAATTTTCGGGTTTTCCGGCAGGGAATTGTCCCCGAAATAGGTAGTAGGATTTTCCCCTTTCACCGCACGTACAGCCGCCGTTAAACCGCCTTGAAACTGATAGTAATCGTCCGAATCGAGCAAATCGTGTTCTCGGTTATCTTGGTTGTGCAACACCACTTGCATTTCCCGCAACCGCTGAGTAAAGGCTTCCGGGGCGGAATGTCCCTCACCATAGCCGGTGTAAGCATAACAACTCCAGTTAATATAAGCGCGGGCGAGGTCCGCATCGTCGGTCCAGTTTTGCGCGTCAATCAACCCTTGCAAACCGGCACCATAGGCCCCGGGTTTCGAACCAAACACGCGATAGCGCGATCGCACTTCCGCTTGTTGTTCGCTGTATCCTTGCGCTTGCCACTGTTGCTTTTCCGCCATTGCCCGCGCCGCCAAGGGGTTGTCTTCTGCCGGTTCGTCCAAACTGGCAACCGCCGCCACCGCGCGATCGAACAAATCGATCGCATTGCCAAACGCATCGCGGAAAAATCCCGAAATTCTTAACGTCACATCCACCCGAGGACGACCTAAAATTCGCACCGGCAAAATGTCAAAATCCACCACTCGGCGCGAGGGACCATCCCACACCGGTTGTACCCCCAACAATGCCAATGCTTCGGCAATATCATCTCCCCCGGTTCGCATGGTTGAAGTTCCCCAAACCGACAATCCCAAACTCTTCGGATACTCCCCATTTTCCTGCGCGTAACGCTCGATTAATTCCGCCGCCGCTTTTCGTCCCACATCCCAAGCGGTTTCGGTGGGAATTGCGCGAATATCCACGGAATAAAAATTCCGTCCCGTGGGCAACACTTCCGGGCGTCCCCGCGTCGGCGCACCGGATGGCCCACTGGGCAAATATCGGCCATCTAATCCGCGCAAAAATTGAATGACTTCTTGCTTCGTTTCTTGCAGTGCAGGCAGCAGAGCGTGGCGAATCCAGTGCAGTTCTTTCTGAGTTTCTTCTCCCACAATTTGCGGATTTTCCGCCAATTGTACCCCTAAGTTATTGTGGTTTGATTCAGTTTGACTGGCAATGATTTCCTCTACCAATTCAGCGGCAATTCGTTCTAATTCGGCAATTAAGTCGCCGAGAATTAATCCCGGTTTGGCGGATAAAGATGGGGGGATTTCGAGAGAATCATCTGGGGATAACACGCGAGAGGGGTCGGCGGTGAGCGGGTCGAAATCCCATTCCCAATCGAGGGCGATCGCGCGGGTCAATCCCACCCGATCGCGTCCGGAATGACGGGCGATCGCCACCATCAAATCCCGCAACTGTCGTCCCTGGGGACATTGCCCCAAAATATGCAATCCATCGCGAATTTGCGCTTCTTTTAATTCGCACAGATAGCCATCAATATTGGCGATAAAGTCGCTAAATTCTGGCGATTTGCTGGGGGAAACGTGAGGGTCGCTTGCCCCGGGGGTAGAAGAATTGAGCCAAGACAAATCGCGATCGAGATGTTCTTCGCGTATTAATTGTGCGATGCGATCGCGAATAGTAGGTAAGCGCGCGGGGTCTAAACTTTGGGCGTCGTAATACTCGTCGATCCAAGCTTCGAGTTTTTGCATTGGACCGTAGAGTTCGGCGCGGGTCATTGGCGGCGTGAGATGGTCTAAAATCACCGCCTGCGATCGCCGTTTCGCCTGGGATCCTTCTCCGGGATCGTTGACAATAAACGGATAGAAATGAGGCATTGCGCCCAATGCTGCCTCCGGATAGCACGCTTGTGACAGCGCCACACTTTTTCCGGGCAACCATTCTAAATTGCCATGCTTGCCCACATGTGCGATCGCTTGGGCGGCAAATCGTTCCCGAATCCAATAATAAAACGCCAAATACTCGTGAGTCGGTTCTAAATCCGGCGCATGATAGTTCAAACTCGGATCCGCATCGTATCCCCGAGTCGGTTGGATACCCACAAACACATTTCCCAGTTGAATGCCCGGAATCGCAAAAGACGCGCCGACTTGCGGCGGTTCCCCCCAGCGATCGGCAATTCCCTGGCGCAAGGATGGCGGCAAGTGCTGGAAATACTGCCGATACGCTGCTGCAGATACCTGTTGCCACGCTTGTCGCAATTCTCGACTTTCCGGATCGTTAGTCACGCCCGCTGTCAGGCGCTGGATTAACTCATCCCCGGTTTCCGGGATATCCGTCACGGAATAGCCGGCATCTGCCAGGGCTGTGAGCAATTGCACGCAACTTTGAGGAGTATCGAGACCCACGCCATTCGCCAACCGTCCGTTGCGCGTGGGATAATTGGCCAAAATCAAGGCAATTTTACGATCGCTCACCGGGGTTTGGCGCAATGTTATCCAATTCGCCGCCAAATCCGCCACGAAATCCACGCGATCGCTCTGGGGTTCGTACACCACCACCGGGGTTTCCAGCTTGTCACTTTCCCCTTGCACCGCCTTAAAGGAAATCGCCCGGGTAATAATCCGTCCATCCACCTCCGGAAGTGCTACATTCATCGCCATATCGCGCGGCGAGAGGCCCTGAAATCCTTTTTCCCATTGTTCCGCCGTACCACCACTGAGAATCGCCTGCAACACCGGCACATCCAGAGTTTGCCATAAATCCGGAGAGGACGGTGGGGGTTGTCGGTGCGATCGCAGGGTCTCGCCCACTTGACAAATTGCAAATCCTGTGGTATTGAGAAGTAACTGCACCGCCTCCCCCTCGGCAGGTTGCAGATAGGACAACACCTCCGCTTGCACCTCCAGATCCCGCAAAGACGACACGAACAAGGGCACCGCCTGCAATTTTCGGTGGGCTAACCCGCGACACAGAGCATCGATCGCCGCAGTATTCCCCGCCAGATAATGAGCGCGATAGAACAAAATACCGACTTTGGCGAGGGGAACCTCTCCCGGGGGCATTTTCCCCGCCTGTGTGGCATAAACCCCCACCCGAGGCACGATTTTCGGGGCGGGGGGCTGATAATCACCCCGCAAGCAAACATCGGCGAGAAATTGCAGGGCATGGGTAACATTTTCCACGCCGCCTTCGGTGAAGTAGCGCCACAATTGATTGGCGGCAGACAGAGAAACGGTAGAATGGTCCATTAAATCCGGATCCGGGCGATCGTCTCCCGGCAGCACGATCGCCTGGGCACCACTGTTTTCCACGGTTTCGCGCACCACTTCCAACCCATAGGACCAGTAGGCTCTTCCCCCCAACAGGCGCAAGAGAATCACCCGCGCTTTGCTCAGCACTGTTTCTGCATAGCTATCGATACTAAGCTGCTGTTGCAGTTGCAGTAGATTCACCACCCGCAGGGAGGGGAAGTCTGGGGGCAGCTTTTCTACAGCAGATGCCAGCACTTGAATATCCGTATCCGCCGCCGTCAACACGACGATTTCGGCGGGGGTTTGGGTTACGATAATGACCCCTTCTTCTTGTGGATTCCAACCTCCTGGTGTGGCGGCTAAACGATGCATCTTGATTTCCTCCTGTAGTGTATTCGCACCGCAATCGATGCGAAGGGTTGTGGTTGCGGCACTTCTGCGCCGCGCTTTGCCACCCTCGCGGGGCGGATTCCTCGGAATCCAGATTGACCCAAAGGCGATCGCGCGGATGCTGAGGCGCACTCATTCCCCTCGTTTGAGGCTTGACCTCTATCTAGAGGTAGATTTACGCCAAAATTCATCTTAGATCGACTTTCGGTTTCGAGGCAGGGTTGGGACAAGGGGGCGGCTTTTTTCGTGCGATGTCTAAAGAAAAGCTAAAGAGTAGGCTAAAACAAGCCAAGAAAATCAAAAATAGCAATACTATAGCTAATAAGGAATTAATTCATATATGGCTGAGACTTTTCAATCGATATGAGACTTACTGTAGTTCTGTCCAGGTTAACCGCTCGAATCTATAGCCAAATCCCTGCACTGATTTGAAAATGAGATCGTCCCTTGGTTGAGGTGACAGAACACATCTCGCCCTAGCGTCCAGCTTGTGCCAACCGACTCCAAACTATGCCTACGTTTGAAATCCAACGTCGAATTTTACCTTATCCTACCTTTGAGCGGCTGCGCGAGCTGTTGCAGCAACACCACAACGACCCAGAATCGGTGACGATCGCCGCAGAAAATCTCTCCGCCGATGCCATTGACCTCGATCGCGATTGGACATGCTTTAGCGCAATCGTCTCGCCTGGGTTTAGCGTTTTGCTGTTGGGGTCGCCGATTGAGGACACTCGGGAGAATCCCCCGTTGGCGGAGTCGGGAAGCTTGTATGAAGTGGGTTTAACCTTCGATAGCGAGGCGATCGCAGCATTTTTATCTCAATTGCGCCAATGTCGGGATCTGACCCTGGATCCGGCGCGGCTCGATCGCGCCTGCGCTTCCCTGCACCCCAACGATCCGCAACGCCAAAGCGAATTTACCCTCTCATTACTGGATATCCTCAGCGATCGCTGTCCGCAAGTGGAGGCTGTTTCCCCATCGGAAGGCGGGATTTCCATGTGTCAACCGATGGAAGACGCACTGCGCCAACAAATCGAACAAGAGCGCTTGCTCAATCAAGTCACCGCTCAGATTCGCCAAAGTTTGGAATTGCCGACAATTTTATATACCGCCGTGGAGCAGGTGCGGCAGTTTTTGCAGGTCGATCGGTTGGTGATTTATCAATTTGAATGGGAGGGCCTCGAAGGGGAATGGAGTGTCTCGGATCTGGAGGACTCTTCTGAGGACGATCTCCCGCTTGCAGAGCCGGAACTCCCCAAGGATCTAGTGACTTATGAAAGCCGCGCAAATGATGAGATTCCTTCGGTGCTTCATTTACCCGAAGGCGAAGGGTGCTTTATCGATACGCCGCAGTTAAAAGGGCAATATTCCCAAGGGTTTATTCAGGCGATCGAAGATGTGGAAGTTGCCTATGGGGAGGATGAATCGTTACTCCAATTACTGCGATCGCATCAAATCCGCGCTAAATTAGTCGTTCCCATTGTGGTGCAAAAAAAACTCTGGGGATTGCTCATCGCTCACCACTGTTTTTCCCCGCGTCAGTGGCTCCCGAGCGAACAGAATTTTCTCCGCCATATTGCCGAACATTTATCCCTGGCCATTCATCAAGCCGAACTCTACGCTGAAGTGAATCGCCAAAAACAAACCCTGGAAGAACGAGTTATCGATCGCACTCAAGCCCTGCACGATGCCTTATTGGCGGCTGAATCGGCGAATCGCGCCAAAAGTGAATTTTTGGCCACCATGAGTCACGAATTGCGGACGCCGCTAACCTGCGTTATTGGCATGTCCTCCACCTTGTTACGCTGGTCTTTCGGTCAGATGAGCAAAAAACAACAGGATTACATTAAAACCATTCACGATAGTGGAGAACATCTGCTCGAATTGATTAACGATATCCTCGATTTATCTCAACTCGAATCGGGCAAGGCAATTTTAAACATTACTGAATTTTCCCTGACTCAGTTAGCGCAATACACCCTACAAACTCTCGCCCCCAAAGCGGCGGCGGCTGGGTTAAAGTTGGAAATGACGCTCTCTCTCGATCGGGAAGGCGATCGCTGGACCGCCGACCAACAGCGCGTCAAACAAATTCTCTTAAATCTGTTGAGTAATTCTATCAAATTTACCCCCAAAGGCGGTACCGTTACCCTCCGGGTATTGATTGAAGGTAAACATGCTATTTTTCAAGTGGAAGATACCGGGGTGGGCATTCCTGAAGACCAAATCCCCCTGTTGTTTCAAAAATTCCAACAATTGGATACCTCCTATCATCGTCAATATGGAGGAACCGGTCTGGGATTGGCATTAACCAAACAATTGGTAGAACTCCACGGCGGCTGGATCGGCGTCCAATCTAAGGTGGGCAAAGGGTCGGTTTTTACCGTCCGCTTACCCGCTCAACCCATCTCTTCTCCGGGTCGAGAAAGCAATTTGGATCGCCACAATAGTCAGGTGGTTCCCGGGCGCATTATGTTGATTGAAGACCACGAAGAAAGCGCTATTTTAATTTGCGATATCCTCACCACTGCGGGGTATCAAGTGGTCTGGACGATCGAAGGCGTCACCGCGATTCAACAAATTGAAGTGCTGCAACCCAGCGCGGTGATTGTGGATCTTCAATTGCCCGGACGGGATGCTTGCGAAATTGTTGAATACCTCCGGAATTCCACCGCTACCCGACATCTGAAAATTTTAGTCTTATCTCCTCAATCATTGTCGCAAGAAAAAAACCGCGCTTTAGAATTAGGTGCGGAGGATTATTTACCCAAACCCATTCAACCCGAAAAGTTATTGCGAAAAGTCAATTCATTATTTCAACCCGATTAGTAAAGACGCGATAATCCTGGTGTCTACTTTTTTCCCATCAATGCGATCGCATAATTTGCAGGCTTGCTTAACTGCCAAAAAATCAGCAACCAACAGCAATTTTTTTCTCAATTCTGAACTTTAGCGGATTAACTCACAACTATCAATGAACAATACACCACCGGAAAAGTTAGGTCGTTCTATAACACGAGACGCCTTGCGCGGCGGCCCGATCGTCTCTTGTCAGGCACCTCCGGATTCGCCATTACACGACCCCCAAATTATCGCGGCGATCGCGCAAGCTGCACTCAATCAAGGTGCACTCGCCCTGCGCCTGGATACCCCCGCCCACGTACAAGCAGTGCGCCAACGCATCGATGCCACTATCCCGATTATCGGCTTGTGGAAACAGTCGATTCCCGATTGCGAAGTGTACATTACTCCGCAATTCCATCATGCGGCGGCGATCGCCCAAGCCGGTGCGGATATTATCGCCATTGATGCGACCCTGCGAGAACGCCCCAACGGCGAAACCTTGGGCAATTTAATCGCCCAAATTCACCACAATCTGGGAAAACTCGTCATGGCAGATGTGGATACCCTCGAAGCGGCGATCTCCTCGGCGAATTTGGGCGCGGATATCCTCGGAACCACCCTCTACGGCTACACCCGCGCCACCCAACATTTATCACCCCCGGGCTTTGATTTGCTCGCCCAAATGACTCAACAACTCCCACCCGATTCTTTCATTATTTGTGAAGGCGGTATTGCTTCCCCAGATATGGCAGCAAAAGCCCTCGCGATCGGTGCAGATGCAGTGGTCATCGGCACCGATATCACTGGCATCGATGCCAAAGTAAAAGCCTATCATCGCGCTATGAATCCGTAGGATTATTTAATCCCATCCCCGCTCGATTGCTCTGAAAAATCCCCGGGTTCAGGGTAGGTCTAAATGCAACAAAGCCCGCTGACGCGGGCTAATGAGACTCGTTCCCAGTTCATGCTGGGCAACCCTCTCGGAGGCTCTACCTTTTCACCGACTTTTTTTATCGTTTTAAAATAATCATCTGCGACCCAACCACGGCAGTACGTGCCACTAAATCCCCTTGCAAATCGGTAATTTCAACTTCAGAAAAGTCCAAATCTCTGGCGCGCTGCAAGATTTCTGAGGCTAATTTATCTTGACGAGAAAAGCTTAATTCATACCACTGGGGACTAATTTTTACCTGCAACAAACTGGCGGCAAAATTAGCTTTAAGAGACTGAATCAGGCCATCTGCATATTCGCTCGTCACCTCCGCCACTCGCTCTTGAATTGCTGCAATTAAGGTTTGCTCCGGGGTGAGCGGAAGCTGTGGCGCAACGGTTTCCGTCGGTTGCGGTTCTTCTACCACCGGGGGAGATTTTTCCGGTTCGGTGAGTTCCGGTTCGGGGATTTCTTCGGTAGGTTGTTCCAGTTCCACCGGTGGAATTTCTCGGATTTCCGGCGCTTCTACCGGGGGCGCTTCTACCGTCGGCGCTTCTACCGGGGGAGTGGGTTGTTCTGAGGGAAGCTGGGCAATTTCTGGCGGTTTTGGTGACAGCAAGCTGCTGCTGGTCCAGATAACGATCGCCACAATCGAGGCGATCGCAGTGGCTAATCCCCAATCGGGCAATCTTTGATTCAGGGATTCTGGCAAAATCCCTCGCACCGGTGCCAATACCGATGCCAATACCCCTTCCCCGGGTTCCGATGTCGGTTCGGACTCCAGTTTTTTCACCGCCCTTTCTAACAGGTTAATCGTGGAGCGCAAAATATTAATAATTGCTTGTTTAAACGGGGAGGGTTTGGGCGGAGGCGCTGGCGAACCCTCACCCGGGGCGGATTCACTCGCTTCGGGGGTAGGGGTTTCGGAAGGGGAAGTTTCGGATTCGGATGGATTTTGCCGTTCTCGATCTTCTGACATCGAATTCTCCATAAATGGGAGCGACAGATTACGGGAATGATAAAGAGGCTGCCTCTCTAGGCTTAATTTATCATGGGCGCGCATGGGGAGAAACGCGATCGCAAATTTCCTCTAGGTCTGGGCGCGAAAACCAGCGGCAACCAAGCGGCGCTATGCTAAAATAGCCAATGATGGCCGCCACAGAAGTGCCTTCCAAGGCTCGTAAATCTATTGTTATCCATCAATGAAATTCAATCGGCGTAATTTTATATTCGCAGGACTCGGGGCTGTAGGATTTGCAGTGGTGGGCAAAACCCTGCAAGCACTCAGCAATGAAACCGCATATCCCAACTCCAACTGGGAGTCGATCGCACTCCCCGCACAACCGCCTCGCTTGCGCTTTGTCTGCTTGGGGGATACGGGTACGGGTAAACAAGGGCAATATGCGATCGCCCGCGCGATGAAAGATTACCACCAGCAACATCCCTTCGATTTCGCAATTTTAACCGGGGATAATATCTACAACAATGGCGAAATCGAAAAAGTTACCCGGGTTTTCGAGCGACCTTATCAACCTTTATTGGAGTTGGGGGTGCAATTTTATGCTTGTCTGGGCAATCACGATATCCGCACGGATAATGGCAACGCGCAACTGAATTATCCCGGTTTCAATATGACAGGGCGATACTATACCTTCCGCCGCGATTCGGTGCAGTTTTTTGCCTTGGATACCAATAAAAATGCAGATTGGGACAATCAATTACCTTGGTTGGAAAATCAATTGCGATCGAGCGATGCTCCTTGGAAAATCCTCTTCGGACATCATCCGCCGTACACTTCTGGATTGCATTGGAGCGATCGCCGCTTGCGTCGTCGCCTACAACCGCTCTTAAAAACTTATGGCGTTCCCCTCTATTTGAACGGTCACAATCACAATTACGAACGCACCCATCCCATTGACGGAACCACCTATTTAACCTGTGGATCGGGTGCCAAAACTCGCCGCGTGGGACGCTCGTCTTGGACCGCCCGCGCCTTCGATTGGCTCAGTTTTGTCGCGATCGCGGTTTATTCCGACCAAATCATCCTCCGCGCCATTGATGAATACAATCATATCATCGACCAAGCGGTTATTCCCTTGCCCGAGCAAATTTAGTCCCCTAAAAGTCGCCTCTGGGCAAATATGATATGTACTCGGGCAAAAATAATTGCAGATGCTAGGGTGAGCCTCGCCACTGGAGAAAGGTGCCGACTCGTTACCAGCTCATGCTAATAACGCTCCCCTAATGCAACGCCTTCCCCCAATTCCGGGGAAGGTTCCGCCTCTTTTCCGCCTCAATAAGAAGTGACCACTACTTCGGAGATTTTTCCCCGTTTCTTTCCCTTGGAATTAATCGATCGCGTGGCATAAACCGTATGAATGTGAAAGTCTTTGTACAGGTTTCGGATAAACTCGCAATCGGAATTGGAAAGCATCACCCGCACGTTGCGATCGCTCAACTCAGCAAAGGTATCGCGCAGTTTTTTTTGGCTTTCTTCATTAAAAGAATAGCGACTGTATGCCGTAAAATTACTGGTGGGATTGAGCGGATAATAGGGCGGATCGAAATACACAAAATCATCGGCGGTTTTCGCTTGTTCTAAAACCGCGTCGAAAGGCTGTAGGTTAATTTCAGCTTTGGTCAGCGCCTCAGAGACCGATCGCAGTAAATCCGCATTGCAGATTTTCGGGTTTTTATATCGTCCCATCGGCACGTTAAACTCGCCTTTAGAATTCTCCCGATACAATCCGTTAAAACAGGTTTTGTTCAAATAAATCAGGCGTGCAGCTCTGTGTTTTTTCCGGCGAAACAGTTTTCCTCGCACTTGATAGTAATGGATTTTTCCATGTTTTAATTGATGCTTGTCGAGCAAGTCAATCAAAGTTTCTACATCATCTCTGACGCAGCAATAAACGTTGATTAATTCCGGATTTATATCGGATAAAAATGCATTGAAACCAGTAAATTGTTGATGCAAATAAAAAAACACAGCGCCGCCACCCAAGAATGGCTCGTAATAATTTTTAAACCCCTTGGGGAATAAGGGTTTATATTGCTCGATGAGCTGACTTTTGCCCCCCGCCCACTTGAGAAAAGGACGAGGCGTGACAGGGGTTTGGGTGCGCTGGGTCATTTATCCTACAATAAGAGAACAGTTAAATTGTCGTTATCAATCGTCGAGTTTTATTATGAACGTCAACCGTCGAAATCTACTGCTAATGCTGGGTGCGAGTGCAGTAGCGATGGGGGTTGCGCCCGGATGCGCGATCGCCCAAGATGAATCCGGTAAGTACACTTTACCGCCTTTACCTTACGATTACAATGCCCTGGAACCTCATATCAATGAAGCAACCTTGCGCCTGCACCACGATCGGCATCACGCCGGGTATGTCAAAGGGTTAAATACTGCCTTAGAAGAACTGTCCCAAGCGCGTCAGGGGGGAGATTTTTCCAACATTCAACATCTAGAACGGCGCGTGGCATTTCACGGCGCGGGGCATGTCAATCATACCCTGTATTGGAATAACATGAGTCCCAATGGTGGCGGCGAACCCACCGGGCAGTTAGGCGATCGAATCAATCGAGATTTTGGCAGTTTTAACACCTTTAAACAACAATTTACCCAAGCTGCCAGTAGTGTAGAAGGTTCCGGTTGGGGTTTGCTCGCCTGGGAACCCATGCAAGGTCGGTTGATTACCCAAGGATTGATGAATCATCAAAATAGCATGATGACTGGCATCGTTCCCTTGCTCATTACTGATGTTTGGGAACATGCTTATTATCTGCAATACAACAACCGACGCGGTGACTATCTCGATGCATGGTGGAATGTGGTGAATTGGCAAGATGTCGGCGCACGGTTTGATGCCATCCAATCAATGGTAGCATAAATGAGGAGGATTTGCCCGCCCTCCTGCGACCCAGGAGGGTTAAATTTAGGGAATGAATGGGGATAATTGAAATTAATTTAAAAGTGGCATTGGACTAATTAAATACCGAAAAATATTGTTTCAAACCGGCTTTTTTTTAATAAAAATTCCCAGTGACCTGGATATTTCTCTTAAATTATCGTCCGACTCTTGTTTAGGGTGTTTCTGCATCGTTCAGTTTGGCTAAACGAAATTAGATTACTCATAAAGCTTTGCCTTCGATGAGATACAAAATTTTATGAAACTCGAAATTTTCAGCTAAATTGGCGATAGTCGTTGCCAGAGGAGCTTGTTGTGCGGGCAATTCTTCTAGACATTCCAAAACCAGCTCGTCACTGCACTGACAGACTGCTTGCTGGAGTTTTTCGATCCACTCTGGCGGTTGGGCGGATAACTGGGCGATCGCCTCAGCAGAACTCAGGGTTTGCGGTCCGTTGGATGTCGCTTCTGTTCCGGGAGTATCTGCCTCTCGTTCGTATTCCACCCCGAGATATTTGCCGATGGTTTCCAGCAACTCTGGCACTTGAAATGGCTTGCCAATAAAATCATCGCATCCGGCGTTTAAAATCTTGTCTCGCCTTTCAATGAAAGCACTAGCAGTCAGGGCAACAATGATGGTTTTGGGCATCGCCGAGTCAGGAGACAACTGTCGTTCCCGTCTCCTAATTTGTCGCGTCGCTTCATAGCCATCCATCACCGGCATTCGCATATCCATTAAAATCAAATGCGGTAGCCACTCTTGCCACTTTTGTACCGCCTCTTTGCCATTTTCAGCCTCGCAGACAGCAAAACCAATTCCGGTGAAAATTTGACGCAATAACAGGCGACTTTCGGAATTATCGTCAACCACCAAAATGCGATACTCAGGTTGATTGGTGGCTAATCCGCGAATGGAAGAAGATGGCTTCTTCTCCCTCGGATTTTTCTCCCCTTCTCCTAACTGGAATTGAATGTCAAAAGCAAATATGCTGCCTTGACCCAGGGTACTGGTGACTTGAATTTCTCCCCCCATTAACTGCACGTATTTTTGGCTGATAGGCAAGCCTAAACCAGTTCCCTCCTGAGATTTTCGTCCGGTTTCGGTTTGTCCGAAAGCTTCAAATAAAAGCTTTAACTCTTCTGGGGAAATCCCCGGGCCGGTGTCTTCGATTTCAAAATGAATGCTAATCGTTCGCTCTTCGGAACCCGCCGCAGGGGGAGTTTGCTTGTCCGAATTAACCCACACCCGTAGCGTCACCCGACCCGCTGCAGTAAATTTAATCGCATTGCCCAACAAATTGAGCAAAACCTGACGTAACTTACCTTCATCGGTTTTGATATACTGCACAAGACCTTCCCCATAGTCAAAAATGAGTTCCAACCCTTTGGATGCCGCTTTTAATTGCAGCATTTTTTCTAAACTGTCTAGCAGTTGCAAAAGGTCGAATTCGCTCTGGTTAAAGGTCATGCGACCGGCTTCAATTTTTGATAAGTCTAAGACATCATTGATTAACGCCAGGAGATGTTCCCCCGCCCGATTGATAATTGTCAGGTTTTTATGATGTTCCACAGACACCGACTGACTGGTATTCATAATTTGAGCGAAGCCGAGAATTGCATTTAGCGGCGTCCGCAATTCGTGGCTCATATTGGCGAGGAATTCACTTTTGGCGCGGTTGGCGGAGTCGGCAGATTGCACCGCTTTTTGCAGGGCGTGCGATTGCTTTTTCGTTTGTTCCAGTAGTTTGGCTTGCTGGAGAGCAATGCTCAGTTGATTGCCAATTTGCATCACCATTGAAATTTCGGCGGGTTTCCATTCCCTTGCACTTTTATTTTGGTAACTCGCAAGCAGTCCCCAGAGGCGATCGCCCCGAAAAATCGGGACAATAATGTAAGCTTTTGCCTGCATCATCTCGAGCATTTCTATATAGCAATCGGCGAACTCTTCGCGATAAATATCGGCCACAGCTAGGTAATTTACTCCCCGGTTGTAAACGCCACCTTTGGTTTCTTGCAGGTAGGTATCTCGCAGATAAGCGTTAGCTGGGGTTAAGCTTTTTACCGGGCATTGTTGCGGTGCGATTATGGTGTTTGACAGAGGCGCGCCATACAAAAGCGGCTTCCATTCCTCACCCACAGATTCGGCCACAAATTCGCCACTCCAGTCGGAATTGAACTGATAAATTAAGACGCGATCGCAGTTTATCACCTGTCGCAATTCAGAAGTCGTCGCCGCAAAAATCTCGTCAATATCCAAGCTTTTACGCATTTTCTGAATCACCGCAGACAAGGCTTTCTCTCGTTGGGCACTTTCGCGCAGGGCGTCTTCGGCTTGCTTGCGCGCCGTAATATCCGTTAAAGTCCCGATCGCCCGGTAGGGTTCACCCGCGCGATCCTCCAGGTATTTCCCTTTCACTTCCACCCACAACCAATGCCCCTGTTTGTGTTTCAGGCGATGGATATGTTGGAAAGTCGAACTTCTACTGTGCCTGTGTTCTTCAAGCACGGCGAGGGTCACTAACCAATCGTCGGGGTGGATGCGCTCGGACCAGGTGCTAAAATTCGCGGGCAATTCCCCTTCTTCATATCCCAAAATCTGCACCAAAACCGGAGAATAATACACCCGATTTGTTTTTAAATCCCAATCCCAAATCCCGTCATTCGTGCCGGAAACCGCCAGGTTAAATCGTTCTTCACTGTCTCTCAGGGCTGTCTCCGCAGCTTTGCGAACGCTAATATCGATTAAATACCCCACCCACTCCAAAGGATTTCCCCTTTCATCCCGCAGCAATTTAAGCTCGCTGTACACCCAGCAGTAATATCCCTTTTTATGCTGCAAGCGATACTCATAACCCATCATATCCTCGGTTATTCCTTCCCCATTCAGGTGAGTTTTCTCCAGGTCTTTTGGATAAATCTTCCCCTTCCAAAAGCTCGGGTTTTCCAGGAATTCTCTAGCCTCGTAACCGAGCACTTCTTTCACGTTTTCGCTCATAAAGGTTACGGGACAATTCTCCGACGGCTTGCAGCTAAAAATCACCGCCGGACTCGCCGCCAACAAATATTGCAAGCGCTCTTTTGCTAAGCGCAATTCTAATTCGGCTCGCTTGCGATCGGTAATTTCTAATAGCACTGAACCCACACTAGATGGAGCCTCGTTTCCCTGGAAAATGGGAAAATACGACACCACCCAATACCGCATTACCCCTGGTTGACTATGCACTTCCCCACTAATTTCGTGGTTAATAAGCGGTTTTCCCGTTCTCAATACTTGATGGTACAATGGTTCCACCACAGGCGCGATTTCCGGGACAACCTCGCGGATACTTTTTCCGATATGCTCCGGTGCCGGCAATCCATTTATTTCTGCCAAAATATCGTTAATTTGGATGAATCGCAGTTCCCGGTCTACAATATTCATCCCCACAGCCGCGCTATTAAAAAATCCGTTTAATCGCGCTTCTCGCACGGCAATTTCTTGTTCTAATACTTTGCGATCGCTGATGTCGCGCGCCACCCATGCGATGGTGTTCTTTGAAGTCGGCGCAATACTCGCTGAAAACCACACTCGCCGTTCTCCCAGCATGAGGCTATACTCGCAATTTCCCACTTCCTGCGTCTCTAAGGCTTCGCGAATCTTTTCCCGAAATTTCTCCCCGGAAGACCCAAAAAACTGTTCTACAGTTTTTCCGATAATATCCGTGTCATTGCCGTATAATTGCTCTGGATTCGTTGGGGCAATTTTTAGGGTATTTCCATCAGCATCCACCATCATCACGATGTCCGCCATTGCTTCAAAAAAGCCGCGAATTTCTGCCTGAGAAGAGAGCAGCTTCTCTTCCATTAATTTTCTCTCTTTAATTTCTTTTTGTAAGCGATCGTTTTGAATGACCAGCTTTCTTTGCAACCAAAATAACTTTAAATTATGCTCGATTCTTACAATAACTTCTTCAATTTGAAAAGGTTTTGTAATATAATCAGAAACTCCCAATGAAAAAGCTCTGACTTTATCAAATGCTTCCGACAAAGCCGTGAGAAAAATAACGGGAATATCCCGCGTGTTTTCATCGCCTTTTAGCTCTGCACAAACTTGAAACCCATCTTTATCTGGCATCATAATATCGAGTAAAATCAAGTCGGGCGCTTCTGCCTGCACTGCAGCTAAAGCCATGTTACCGTTCGGAATTGGGCGAACTTCATATCCCTGGCGAGTCAATGCTTCGGTCAACAACCGCAAATTATGGGAATCGTCATCCACGACTAAAATATTTGCCGATGTCTCTTCGCTAACTCGATTCATTGTTTGTCCTCAATCCAATGTAAAACCTAATGTAGGAACACAGGGTTGCCCGATCGCGCTTCCTTGATTTAACCATGCCCAGAATACTTTTGCTGATTCAAAAAGCTCATTAGGGTAAGGTATAGAAAATCTGCTTGTCAAAAGTCTGTTTTAACGTAGCCTGCCTAGGGCAACGAAGGGCTATTGCCGAATACCTGGCTTGGTTTGAACCAACGCCTGACTCTCCCTTCTGGGATGCCTTTTCAGACCGACCTATCTCCACCTGATTTGGCATAAGACGGTGCATAACCTGCCCAAACAGTCTAGCCTATGGTTACTTATAGCGGATTTCAAATTAATGTGGTAAGCAACTCTCATCTAGCATTCCCGCGAATGCACTGAATCGGTGAGAAATTCTTTACCGCACCACTATGAAAACCACTATAAACCTTTAATACCATACCATACCATGTATTTTAGGAAAATGCAAGACTTTGAAGAGCTTTTAACCCCTCAGTCATCTCTTCTGGGCAGAAGTTGTCATCAAAAGAATAAGTTGGCGTCGGCGGCAGACACGCTTGCTAAGTTGAGATTTCAGCGGCTCAGTTTAGCAAGCAATAGAACCGCAAAGGAGATATGAGGCGTAAATGCGTCATCGGCGCGTCAGCGGTTGTGGATAAGCTAAGGGAAACGCACTCTTTTTAGCTTCTCGGCGGGAAGCCCCGCGCTCTACCCGTGCTTGGTGAGCGTCGGGATGAGAGCCAGGGGAAATGG
>NZ_JAYFEQ010000762.1:0-6625 GCF_055795085.1 Phormidium sp. CCY1219
TCTGGTCTTCTGGTCAGGTGAGCTTGGGAAAATAAAGTCTTACCAAGCCCCTCCCTTTAGGGATGGGGTTCCTGACCACCACGGCGGATAAAGAACAACTGGGAAACCGAGAACGGTTTATTGCTGACCGCCGGATTGGGGTTGGAGCGATCGCACGTAGTCGATCGACTCTCGCGGCGGAATCAGCATAATTTTATTTAACTCGGAATCGTTGCTTTCTTGCAATAGCTGAATGACTCCTTGCAAGTTCACCACCTGAACATCTACGGTTCCTGCCAAATCGGGGTTTTGAGTTCTAAATTGATCTAAAACTCGATCTAATTCTTCTTTGTTAAAAAACAAAGGAATCACTTGTTGATTGCCATTTTGAACCGTTAAGTAGCCATTGTCAGGGCCGCCGGTTGCCAAGAACAGCGGAACCCCATTAAATTGCTCCACTTCTTTGCCATCTTCTCGCAGCACTTCCAATGCTAAATTAACTTGGCGATCGACTGGCACGAAGTCAAATCCGAGTTGTTCGGGATTATTTTGCATTTGCTGCGCCAGTTGATACACTTCGGCTAAAGAAACCGGCACTACCTGCACGTTATTCGCCAACTCTGGATTTTGGGTGGTTAGGCGATCGACAAATGCCAGTGCATCTTGGCGACTGATAAATACTCCGGTCACTGAAGCCCCTTGACCCCCTTCGGAAGTGGAAGCCACCAACGGCGAGCCATTTTCATCGGTAATCGTAAACACCGGCACCGCTCGCAGTTTTTGCATGATTTGCTCTGGCGGTAATGCCAGTGCCCGCGAGCTATTTGCGGTTAGAGAAGGTCCGAGAAGGACACTTCCAACGAGACTTAATACTGCGCCCCAGCGTACAATTGATTTCATTATTACACCTGATAGCGATACAACTTTATTCATTCAATTCACAACAGTCCAACTCAGTCAACCTCAGTTATTTTTTTGGTTTTTTCCCATTTCTAGGGTTGGTTTCATTCCCCTAGCTGACTGCAGAACCCTCCGTTGAGGATGAGTCATTAATTTTCCCGAGACGTTGACTTGTTTTTTGCGTTTTACAGGAGCTTTCTCCCGGTTTACTGAATATTTTAATCTGGTCAAAGGAATTCTGGTAGAATTTCACCACAATGTTGATAAAATTATGCCTGGGGAGAGAGTTGTGCTTTTTGCCAAAGCCGATCGCTTTCACCTCCGGGCGTCGCCATTCTGGCCTTGTCGCACTCTCCTTATTTTTTGGCTTTATCGTACCACATTTTCCCGGGGGTTTGCACTTCACCACCGATGGAAAATGCGCTTTTGTGATTTCAGCACTATGCTGTGGGTTCGGTGTTGCTTCGTAAGCCATGAGCCGCGAGTGGTTTGTTCTGGCATGGTCATGCTCTCTTGAAAGACTCCCTCGACCCGGGGTTGTTCCGATCGCGCTTCTTATTCCCGACGCTTTGTCCCCCTATGTTCTCCCTTGGGGGTTTGGCACTGCTGGCTGGGGATGAGTGGTATTATAGCTGTTTTTTCTGCGCTGGGGTTTGTGTTGATTGGGTGTGTTCTGAGGGGGGGGGAGCTTGCCCGGATGCAGGCCAATTTTGTCGGTTGGATGCCCGTTTAATTTGCACGTTTATATGGAAACTATTGAGTTTTTAAATGTCTATTTTTGGCTAGATAAAATAATTTCGCGCTTTGCAGAAATATTGCCTTGAAAAAAATTCGTGCAACTTAAGTGTATGCGGGAAGTTGGCGATCGGGTTTTTACCCCTTTATCGAAGTGGAGAATAGTGGAGAAAGGAAGATAGAAAGCGATTGCCAGGGAGGGTAATTTTGCGGGGGTGAAGGGGTGGTGATATTTGTAGCGATCGCGAAGCGAGCTGCAACCAAGAGAGGCGAATCCAATCCAAAGGAGCGATCGGGCAATAAAAAACCAGGGGCATGAGGAGAACGATTCCGAGTTCTGGCCGTTTGAGAAGAAGAGTAGCGCGTTGACTACCATTAGATCCCTCTGACTCGGATGCTCCTCGCCCCTGGAGTAGCAGTTATGTAGTAGATGCAATCGGGATGACAGGATTTGAACCTGCGACATCCTGCTCCCAAAGCAGGCGCGCTACCAAGCTGCGCTACATCCCGGAAAGGAATGTTTAAATTATAGCATCAAAATTGCGATCGCCGTCAAGTCTTTGAGATTTTTTTATCTTTTGGGGTAAGGAGGCAGTGGGTTAGGTTGGGGAGAGGGGCGGAACCGGATAGCAGTTTGGGGTAGCGATGGCGATTTTAACCAAATTGAAGGATAAATCGGGAAAAATAGTGACTCAGTAAGTCGCCTTTCAAGGAAAAATAGAGATCTGTACTCTCATTGTCGCATAGCAATATCGAGTTGCATTGATGAAATCTTATCTAGCAGCCGGGCTGCAAATGACCAGCGGACCGGATCTGGGGAAAAACCTAGGTCAGGCAGAAGAACTGATCGACCTGGCGGTGCGCCAGGGTGCCGAGATCGTGGGCTTGCCAGAGAACTTTTCTTTCTTGGGGGAAGAATCCGAGAAAGTGCGGCAAGCCGAGGAAATTTGCCAACAGAGCGAAAAATTCCTGAAAAAGATGGCGCAGCGATTCCAGGTGACGATTCTGGGGGGAGGGTTTCCGGTGCCAGTCAGCCCGGAAAAAGTGTACAACACGGCGCTCCTCGTGGATCCAAGCGGAGCGGAATTGGTGCGCTATCAGAAAGTCCATTTATTTGACGTCAACGTACCCGACGGCAATACCTATCAAGAATCGAGTACCGTGCAAGCGGGGGAAGTTTTGCCGCCGATTTACGATTCCGAGACCTTTGGAACCCTGGGTTTTTCAGTTTGCTACGACGTTCGCTTTCCGGAACTGTATCGCCATCTGTCCCATAAAGGGGCGGAAATTTTATTCGTGCCGGCAGCCTTTACCGCTTACACCGGGAAAGACCACTGGCAGGTGTTGCTACAGGCGCGGGCGATTGAAAATACCTGCTACGTGATTGCGCCGGCACAAACCGGACGACACTATGGGATGCGACAATCCCACGGACATGCGATGATTATCGACCCTTGGGGGACGATTGTAGCGGATGCGGGGGACAAACCGGGGGTAGCGATCGCGGAAGTCAGCCCTTCGCGCTTGGAGCAAGTCCGTCGGCAAATGCCCTCGTTGCAACATCGAGTCTTCAGTTGAAAGAAAATTTTTGCTGCTCTGGAGTCCGTGGCGATCGCGGCGGAGGTTAAACCCTCGCCCCCAGGGGGTTTAGCCGCACTGAGGCCCCGGGGCACCATAAAGTAAAGATTATAACATTCCTCAGCTTTTCTATCCGAGGAATGTTTCATTCTGTGGAGACAATATACAAAGCAGGTAAATTAGACAAGATGAGTTCTGCAAAATAGATGGCAGATTTCCTTAGTTTGGTGAATTCATTCACCGCAACCGTTTCCTTTTCCGCGTTCGATAAAATGGTGCCCCTGTTGGCCAGTGCCGAAGCCGCTGAAGTAGCTGAGGTGGCCGAAGAAGCTGCGGAGGCTGATGAAGCCTTGGTGGTGGCGGGGGTGCTGCTGAGTTTAATCACAATCTACCTAGCCAGCAAAATTGGCGGCGAGATTTGTGCCCGCATCAATCTCCCCCCGGTTTTAGGCGATCTCGTTGGTGGGGTGGTGATTGGGGTGTCGGTCCTCAAGCTGTTGGTGTTTCCCGAAGGCGGGGAAGATGCCAGCAGTTCGGTAATTATGGGATTCGTGCAAAGCACGACCGATTTGGAGCCTTCTGCGCTCGTGGCAACGTTCCAATCCCAAAGTGAAGTCATTGCAATTTTGGCTGAACTGGGGGTGATTATTCTGCTGTTTGAAATCGGCCTGGAATCAGAACTCAAAGAACTGATTAAATACGGTCCGCAAGCAGCGGTGGTTGCCGTGGTGGGGGTTGTGGCTCCCTTTGTGGCCGGTACGGTGGGCTTGATTACCCTTTTTCACGTGGCGACGATTCCGGCGATTTTCGCGGGGGCGGCCCTGACGGCTACCAGTATCGGAATTACGGCGAAGGTACTGGCGGAAATCGGGCGCTTGAGCGCGAAAGAAGGTCAAATTATCATCGGCGCTGCGGTGCTCGATGATATTCTCGGGATTATCGTCCTGGCAGTGGTGGCGAGTCTGGTGAAAACCGGAGAGGTGGAAGTAGCCAATATTGCCTATCTGATTGTCAGTGCTGGGGCGTTTCTGGTGGGCGTGATTCTGTTGGGTCGCTTTCTCAGTCCGTATTATGTGGGACTGGTGAAAGAACTCAAAACGCGCGGCCCGTTGTTGATTTCGGCGCTGATTATTGCGTTTGTGTTAGCCTATGTGGGCGCTGCTATTCAACTAGAAGCCATTCTCGGTGCGTTTGCGGCGGGTCTGGTTCTCGGCGAAACAGACAAACAACAAGAACTCGAAGAGCAGGTGGTTCCGGTTTCTGATGTGTTCGTGCCGATTTTCTTCGTGGTGGTGGGTGCGAAAACCAACCTCGGGGTTCTCAATCCGGCAGATCCGAGCAATCGGGAAGGCTTAATTATTGCGACGTTTTTAATTGTAGTGGCGATTATTGGGAAGACGATCGCTGGCTTTACGATTTTTGGTCAACCGGAGATCAATCGCTTGGCGATCGGCATTGGCATGATTCCCCGAGGTGAAGTGGGATTGGTCTTTGCTGGGGTCGGCGCTGCTAGCGGGGCTCTTTCTGAATCGTTGGAAGCGGCGATTATTATGATGGTCATCCTGACGACTTTTGTGGCTCCTCCTTTGTTAAGGGTGGTGTTTAAAGAAGAAGAACCACTCCCTCAACCGGAAAGTGTGGGTTCGAGTCAGGAGTGATTCACTCTGCAACCTTTGAGGTTTTTGCTTGAAATGCGGGGCATTCATGGTGATGAATGCCCCGCATTTATCGGATGCTATCCGACGCTGACTTCATCGGTGTTCACCGCTGTGGCACCATACACGCCACTGGCGACTTCCACTACTCGGTCGAGATCCTCTTGGGAGGGCACTTCGCCTTTTAAGACTACGGTGCCTCCAGTTTGGGCGACCCACAGTCTTTCAAAGTCGTCGGTGTCGGGATTTTGGTCCAAGGCGAGGGCGACTCGCTTGGCTAAACCACTTTGGTCGTATTCTCCATTTAGTCCCAAGCGTTCTGGGGGAATGCCTTCTTCTTGGGGTGCTTTGGGAACGCTGTAGCTCTGTGCTGGAGCTTCAGGGTCTTCTGGCGGGGGGGCTTCGATAGTTTCTTCTTCAGTTTCGGGTTTTTCTAAACCAAAGAGTCGTTTTAACCAACCCATTTGTTGTTCTCCTAACGTAAGGTTGTTCAGATTCTATGCCATATCTATGGCAATTCTATTGCACTTGGGGGAGGATATTGTCAAGCGATCGCTGCTGGCACGCAGACCGCGAAAGGCTCTCCACTCCCCCGGGGTTGCTGTTCTCCTGACGGGAGTTATGCGCCGCGATCGGGGGCTACACTCCCTGCGGCCCGGCAACTGAGCTACTTTTCGCTGCGGATCGGGAGTGTCCGGAAAGGGGAGGATTGAAAATTTAGAATTGACAATTGAAAATTTAGAATTGACAATTGAAAATTTAGAATTGGTGTGAGTGGGGAGGTGGGGGGGTGTTTTCAATCAACAATCCGCAATTAATAATCGAACGCCCCAAGAGTTTAGGATTTTGTTAAAAAGCGTCCTCCCCTAGGTTTCTCGCGATAAAATTTAGCTTGAACAGACTTATGCAGCGAAAAATAGTAGCGATCGCAGCTTTTGGATCGCTTCGAAAACTATGAAACACACTCTTTCTGTTTTGGTCGAAGATGAAGCAGGGGTCTTGACTCGGATCGCTGGCTTGTTTGCCCGTCGCGGTTTCAACATCGAAAGCTTAGCCGTCGGACCGGCGGAGAAATTGGGCATTTCTCGGATTACAATGGTGGTTCCGGGAGACGATCGCGTTATCGAGCAGTTGACCAAACAACTTTACAAGCTCATCAACGTGATCAAGGTTCTCGATATCACCGAAACCCCTTGCGTTGAGCGCGAGTTGATGTTGCTCAAGGTGAATGCCTCTAGCGCGACTCGCTCTGAAATTATCGAACTGGCGCAAATTTTCCGCGCCCGGATCGTGGATGTGGGCGAAGATTCGGTGATGGTTGAAGTGGTGGGCGATCCCGGAAAAATGGTGGCGATCGTTCAGGTTCTCAACAAGTTCGGGATCCGCGAAATTGCCCGCACTGGCAAAATTGCCCTCACTCGCGAGTCCGGGGTCAATACCGAGTTTCTCAAGTCTTTGGAAGCTAAGGTTCAATAGTTTCCCCTCGATGGGTGGCTCTCTAACCCCTCGTGGCACCCCAAGGGCACCCGATTTTCGCTTCGCCGATGTTATCCTCGCCCTGTGCTAAAGATAGGGTGGGCCATCCCCACCCTATTGCGCTGTATGGGGGAAAATCGCGATCGCGCCCGATAAAAGCTTGATATTTTTTTGCAGAGATGATATAATAGTCGGTGGAGCAATTCCCCCAGGCAGCGCACATACGCAATCAAAGCAATGCTTAACGACCCTGCCTGCCCCCACAGTTTCATTATACCCGATGCCCTTTTTTTTGTCAACTG
>NZ_JAYFEQ010000763.1:0-828 GCF_055795085.1 Phormidium sp. CCY1219
GCGGCGGCTATTCGAGAGCAGAAGAAACGCAGCTAAATCAGCGAGAATTTATCCTCACCTGCGAGGCCGTGCGCCGGGGCGAGTCGGTCTTGGTGCTGGCTGAGGCGGGTCTCGGTGGCAGCGAGTTTGCGACTCGGATTGTCGATGAGTTCGTTGGGGAATTGGATGTAGCGATCGCGACTTATAAGGGAAGCGGCAAGAAGTTTTTCCAGCGGCTAGCAGAACAACTTGACGTTGAAACTTCAGAACCAAAATTCAACAGCAAGGGGGAACCCGCTGGGGAACGGTCGCTGACTATGGACGAACTCAAAGAAGCGCTACTCGATCGCATGAACAGCGAAACGCTGCTAGTTTTCCCCGAAGCAAAACGCCTTACCACCGGGGTGCGTTATTGGCTCGAAGATGCGATCGCCGCCGGGGTGCGCGTGTGCTGCTTCGCAGTCGTGAATCCCCGCCGAGATATTTTCCTGGATATGGTGGAAATTGAACTCGAACCACCTAGTGAGCAATTTATTCGCAAGGTGATGCGATCGGAATCACAGCGGCTGGGATTAAAACTTACCGAATCCGAGCTTGCTGATTTGGCACCGCAGGCAGGGCGATCGCCATTGGTTGCGCGGCAAGTTGTGAAGCGGCGATCGCTTGGAATCAAGGATGAGCGATCGGAACATACCCAATATGTCAACGTGACTCCGTTGTGGCTTGCGTTCCTTGCGGGCTTTGCTGCCATGAAATTTGTCGGAATGGGCACCAACCAAAAGGATATTCAGGTGTTTGGAGGTTTGGCTTTTATGATCCTTATGAGCCTTCGCCAATTGGGTCAAATTA
>NZ_JAYFEQ010000764.1:0-5795 GCF_055795085.1 Phormidium sp. CCY1219
TATCGTTTTTGGCTGCATGGTAAGCGCCAACTCTTAGTTAGACGTTGGGTCGTCCAAGCTGCGCGTATGCGCGACCGTAGAAGTTGACGTTTAATCCGATCGCAGATTTGACCCATTCCTAGCGGATGCTGGGAATGGGTTTCCCCTAGAGACGCAATTTCAAAGCGTCTCTACCACCTCACCCTCGGGTCTTCACCCGCTCCTCACCCCGGCGTGATGCCCCCAGCAAATTATTGTATCTTCCCAGAGACTATAGGGGAACCCCACGCCCTTCACGGTTTCTTTTCCTGACCCGCAGTTGGTATAGGAGACCCTGCACACAGAAGCGCGATCGCCCTTTTCTCTCTCCAATTATATCGCGGTTTCCAACTGCGATAACGGCTAATCCCCCCGCCGCGTTTCGTTTCTGGGGGGGTTCCCAGGTTCCTGGGGCGACTCCCGTCTGCAATCCCACAGCTAAACTGGGGGAGTACCGTTGATGGGAGAGGTTCACTCGCTTATCGTGCGGGGGGGGATTTGGGGGCATAAAAATGCCTCCCGGGGATGGGAGGCGAAGGTGCTAAACGATAGGGGTAGGGTGTCGCTAACTGGCGACGTATTCGCTCATATCTCCTTTGCGCTTGCGGAGTTTAGCGAGAGCTTCGCGCTCGATTTGGCGAACCCGTTCGCGACTGATTTGCAGGCGATCGCCAATTTTAGACAGAGTTAAGGGATGTCCGTCATCCAATCCAAAGCGCAAAGCAATCACGTCACGCTGTTGGGGAGTCAATTCGGACATCAGCCGTTCCAAATCCGCGCGCATCGCCGCTTGAGTGGCATAATCTTCTGGTGAAGGGCCGGTATCTTCGAGCAACTCACTGAGTTCTGTATCTTGGTTGTCGCCAACGCGCAAATCCAACGAGAGCGGAAGACGCGCTCTTTCGAGATATTCGCGAATTTGCTTGGGCGTTAAGTCCAGTTCCTTGGCTAACTCAGTAATCGAAGGGGTATGGCCCAGTTTTTGTGATAGCTCGCGGGAGGCTTTTTTGATTTTGTTAAGCTTCTCGGTAATGTGAATCGGGAGGCGAATGGTGCGACCTTTTTCGGCGATCGCTCGGGTAATCGCCTGACGAATCCACCAATAAGCATAAGTGGAAAAGCGATAGCCTTTGGTAGGGTCGAATTTTTCTACCCCGCGCTGCATTCCAATGGTTCCTTCTTGAATCAAGTCGAGCAAATCAACATTGCGCTTGATATACTTCTTCGCAACCGATACGACTAAGCGCAAGTTGGCTTCTACCATTTTGCGCTTTGCCATTTCACCTTCCGCGATCGCGCGTTGTAGCTGTGCTTCAGACAAGTTGGCTGATTGCGCCCATTGTGCGTGGGTCGGCGCATGACCTAATGTTTCGGCGAGGGTCTTTTTCACCTCTTCCAAGCGGGTTAAATGCTGTACTTGCTTACCCAATACGATCTCCTGCTCGTGGGTCAGCAGGGGAACCCGGCCAATTTCTCGCAGGTAAGTGCGGACTAAATCTGTTGAAGTCTGAGCAGTCTTCATGGCGCTTCTTCCGTGAATAGGTAACGATACTTGTGGCTTGTATGCTTGGCGCTTTCTCTGAATCGACCCGATGGAGCGCTAGCCACTCGGGGCATTTGTGGATCTGGCTGCCAAACCCAATGTAACCCCTGAGGATGGGAATGCCGGATCCCCATCCCGGGTTAGGAACGTGAATCGACTATTTCTGACGCGATTTCACCCGCACCGGCACCAACAGGGGTTGGTAGTTCGGCTGGGCCTGGCGATCGCGCAGTCGTGCCCACATCCAGGCGAGGCAAATTGTTCCGAGTATCAAGGTTATGGTTGTCATAAGTTTTCTTAAGTCCAACAATGCTATGTTAAAAATTGTAACATTTCTTAAAGAAATGTCCAGGCCCCCGGACAAGTTTTGCGATCGCTTATCTCCAACTTCCGGTGTAGGCTTAGCTCAAGATTACCCAGGATTGGAGTTTATAAAAGCATCGTGGAAAACAATTGGGAGGGAAAATCGCCTCTTTTGGGGCAAAATTCCCAAAATAGGATTATAGATTGTCGATTGTTAACTCAGTAAATAAAAGTTGGCGATAAAAAATGGGTGAGCGCAGGCTCACCCCAAACTTAATCAAAAACTCAGAAATTGAATTGGCAATCTCTAAATTCTCAGTTGGCAATCGTGTCGGTTTTCACCCGCGCCGCATCTTCATCGGCGATATAATCCTGAACAGCTTTCACCTCCAGGGGTTCGCCTTTCAGGGCGCGGATAGCGGCGGCAGTTGCCTTCGCCCCAGAAATCGTGGTGATAATCGGCAGTTTGTAATCCAACGCCATGCGACGAATCAAGCGGGCGTCGGTTTGCGACTCTTCTCCAGTGGGCGTATTGATAATAAACTGAATCTGCTCGTTTTTGATCCAGTCTACCACGTGAGGACGGCCTTCGTGCAGTTTGTACACCAGATCCACATCAGTCAGACCTTGTTCTCGCAGGACTTTGCGGGTGCCCGAGGTGGCGACAATCTTAAAGCCCAACTCTTTTAACTCTTTCACCACCGGCACCACCAGGGATTTGTCGCGATCGTTCATCGAGACAAACACCGTGCCATTCAGGGAAAGATTCACCCCGGCCCCTAACTCCGCTTTAGCAAAGGCGCGTCCGAAATCGGTATCAATTCCCATCACCTCGCCAGTGGAGCGCATTTCCGGTCCGAGCAAGGTATCGCTACCGGGGAATTTATTAAACGGTAACACCACTTCCTTAACCGCAATATGCTGGGGAATCTTCTCCTCGGTAAACCCAAGGGAGGCTAAGGTATTTCCCGCCATCACCAGGGAGGCCATTTTTGCCAAAGGCACGCCGATCGCTTTCGACACGAAGGGAACAGTCCGGGAAGCGCGGGGATTGGCTTCCAAAATGTAAACCTGTTCCCCTTGCACCGCATACTGAATGTTCATCAATCCCACCACATTCAGGGTTTTGGCGAGTTTGACAGTCCATTCGCGAATCGTCTTGAGGGCGGCGGGTTGCAAGGAGATGTAGGGAATCGAACAAGCAGAGTCCCCGGAGTGAATACCAGCTTGTTCGATGTGTTCCATAATACCGCCGATGACCACCTCGCCGCTGGAGTCGGCGATCGCATCCACATCCACTTCGATCGCGTTTTCCAAAAACTTATCGATCAAAATCGGGTGGTCTGGTTCCACCTGCACCGCAAAGGTCATGTACCGTTCCAATTCCTTATCGGAATAGACGATTTCCATTGCCCGTCCGCCTAACACGTAGGAGGGACGCACCACCACCGGATAGCCAATTTTTTGCGAAATCCGCAGGGCATCTTCGTAGCTGCGGGCAATTCCATTCGGCGGTTGCTCGATTTGCAAGTCCCACAGGATTTGCTCAAAGCGCTCTCGGTCTTCGGCGATGTCGATGGAATCGGGGGAGGTTCCCCAAATCTGAGACTTAATCGATTTGTCCAATACGCGATCGAGGGCGTCGGAATCCAGGGCTTTTTGCAAGGGTAAGGCCAGTTTCAGCGGGGTCTGTCCGCCAAACTGGATGATGATGCCTTCGGGATTTTCCGCTTCGATGATGTTGAGTACATCTTCTTTGGTGAGTGGCTCGAAGTAAAGGCGATCGCTGGTGTCGTAGTCGGTGGAGACGGTTTCTGGGTTGGAGTTGACCATAATCGTCTCGAATCCTTCATCCCGCAGGGAGTAGGAGGCGTGACAGCAGCAGTAGTCAAATTCGATACCTTGGCCGATCCGGTTCGGACCGCCGCCTAAAATCATCACCTTGCGTCGGTCGGAAATTTTGACTTCCGATTCTTCTTCGTAGGTGGAATAATAATAAGGAGTATAGGCTTCAAATTCGGCGGCACAAGTATCTACTAATTTGTACACCGGCTTGACGCCCAAGGAGACGCGGTAGGCGTGAACTTCGCTTTCCGTGGTCTTGGTGGCGAAGGCAATCTGGCGATCGCTATACCCTTGCTGCTTGATTGCATACATTTGCTCTTTTGTCAACTCCTTGAGGGGAGTCCGCTTCAGGAGTTTTTCGGTTTCGAGCAGGTCTTGCATCTTATCCAAGAACCAAGGGTCGATGCCGGTGAGTTCGTAGATTTCTTCTACAGTCATGCCCATTAGCATGGCATGTCGCACGGTGAAAATTCGCTCGGGATGCGGGGTGCGTAAGCCGGCGCGAATTTGCTCCAGGGAGGGGATGACTTCTTGGGTGTCGCATCCCCAACCGCTTCGTCCGGTTTCGAGCGATCGCAGGGCTTTTTGCAAGGATTCCTGGAAGGTCCGCCCGATCGCCATCGCTTCGCCCACGGATTTCATCTGGGTGGTGAGTAGGGGTTTGCTGCCGGAAAATTTCTCGAAGGCAAACCGGGGCGCTTTGGTCACTACATAGTCCAGGGTCGGCTCAAAGCTGGCTGGGGTTTCTTTGGTGATGTCGTTGGAGATTTCGTCGAGGGTGTAGCCCACGGCTAATTTGGCGGCAAATTTGGCGATCGGAAATCCGGTGGCTTTGGAGGCGAGGGCAGAAGACCGCGATACCCGGGGGTTCATCTCGATGACGATGACATCCCCATTGGTGGGATCGATGGCAAACTGAATGTTCGATCCGCCGGTCTCTACGCCAATTTCTCGAATAATCTTAATCGAGGCATCGCGCAATCTCTGATACTCTTTGTCGGTTAGGGTCTGGGCCGGGGCGACGGTGATCGAGTCTCCGGTGTGAACGCCCATCGGATCGATGTTCTCGATGGAGCAGATAATCACTACGTTGTCGGCTAAGTCCCGCATCACTTCGAGCTCGTACTCTTTCCAGCCTAAGAGGGATTTCTCGATGAGAATTTGCGACACGGGGGAGGCTTCTAACCCGGCGACGGCCATTTCTTCAAATTCTTGCTGGTTGTAGGCAATCCCGCCTCCGGTTCCGCCTAGGGTGTAGGCGGGTCGAATGATTAAGGGGTAGTTGCCAATTTGACTGGCGACGGCTTTGGCTTGTTCTAGGGTTTCGGCAATTCCCGAGGGACAGCTTTTTAAGCCAATCTTGGTCATGGCGTCTTTGAATCTTTGCCGGTCTTCGGCTTTTTCGATCGCCCCGAGTTTGGCCCCGATGAGATCTACGCCATATTTGTCTAATACGCCGTTTTTGGATAGGGTGACGGCCAGGTTTAACCCGGTTTGCCCTCCCATTGTCGGGAGTAAGGCGTCGGGTCGTTCTTTGGCAATTACTTTTTCCAGGACTTCGGGAATTAATGGTTCGATGTAGGTGCGATCGGCGGTTTCTGGGTCCGTCATAATCGTGGCGGGGTTCGAGTTGACTAGCACCACTTCGTACCCTTCTTCTCGCAAGGCTTTACATGCCTGGGTGCCTGAATAATCAAATTCGCACGCTTGGCCAATTATAATTGGGCCAGAACCAATGAGGAGAATTTTGTGCAGGTCGTTGCGACGGGGCATAGGCTGAACTGTTCTATTGTCAGTTGTTAGTTGGCAATCCCTACGGGGCAGGCGATCGCCGCTCTAGTCTCGCTCTCCGTCCAGAGGGCTGCTCTGTCTCGGGGGCGAAAGCTGCGATCGCTGGCCTCTCGGCTGATTGCTGAATCGAGATTATTGTAAGGGTTTTCTCCCCACCCCGGATCGCTGGGTTAATGGAATTTTAACAAGATTTGATGACTTGCATTCCCCGGGGGCGGGTTTAGCTTCTCGGCGGGAAGCCCCGCGCTCTACCCGTGCTTGGTGAGCGTCGGGATGAGAGCCAGGGGAAATGGAG